>JBMOET010000027.1:0-17132 GCA_049314595.1 Candidatus Planktophila sp.
CAGCATCATCCATTGTTGCGCCAAGTTTGATAATCGAAGACGTGACGTCATCGACTTGAAGAAGTGAAGAGTGACCACCGCTGACCAACAATGCAATCGTTGGATCTAATGGTTCTTCATGTGTTAAATAATCAACACTAATGTGTGCAGCTAAATGATTAACGGCAAAAATCGGTTTATCTAACCCCAGTGCTAAACCAGTTGCCGCGCTAACTCCAACTAGCAGTGCGCCTACTAAACCTGGACCGGCAGTAACGGCAACTGCATCAATATCCTTCAAAGTGAGTTTGGAATCCTTAAGTGCTTTTTCAATTGTTGGCTGCATGGCTTCCAAATGTGCACGGCTAGCAATCTCCGGTACTACCCCGCCAAAGCGTGCATGTTCTTCAACACTTGATGCAATGACGTTAGCTAATAAAGTTCTCCCTTGGACAATACCAACTGCAGTTTCATCACACGATGTTTCAATTCCTAAAACTATCGGCTGGGTCATAGCAACTCTTTTCGCATGACAAGGGCATCTAGACCAGTTCCGTAATAGTTAGTGCGTACAGATATCTGCACGTAACCCAGCTGCTGATAAAGAGTGATCGCCCCTAAGTTCTCTACGCCGACTTCAAGCATCATGGCATTGGACTCTTTATCAACAGCCCACTGCTCTAAGAGCGCCATAAATGCTGTCCCGATTCCCTGTTTTCTACACTCTGGTATTACGCCAACAGTTAAGACATCGGCTTCCACGCCAGGGGCCGGAACCATCACTCCGGCGTAGCCAATAATGTGATTGTCATCATCGACTGCAACGGTAAAGAAATGCGTGCGCGGCACGCCTTTGAACTCCTCTTTAAACTGGCCCATCGACCATGGAGAGCCGTCAAATAAAATCTTCTCCATCGACACTAAGACTGGGAGATCTAAAGCTGTGGCATCACGAAATGTTGGCATCTATCGATCCACCGTTGCAACTGCATCTGGATGACGCAAGTAAATGGGTTCGGCAAACTCTTCTTTTAATGCAACCAATGCAGTTAAATCAGGAAATAGATTGGAATGAATCTTAGGACCGACAACGTCATGGGGGAAACTAACTGCCGGATTGCCTACCCGAACGCCATCAACGTAGCGCGCCCAATAAACCTCTCTGCGCCGAGCATCGACCGTAACAATAAAATCATGTGTATTAATTTGTGCAGCGATTGCATCTAGGGAACAAACACCGCGCACCTTAATGTTTCGCGCTAAAGCAAAGCTGCGAGCAAAAGCGATTCCGATTCGTAAACCAGTAAATGGACCTGGACCCATGCCAACTACAACTTCATTAATTGTGCGACCAACAATCGCGTCGGCAACTAGCGCGGGTAAGGCTGGACCGTGCGCAGTGGCACCATCTTTATGGCCGCTCCACAGGATTGCTCCATCGTCAATTATCGCCACACATGTCCGAGACGTTGATGTATCTATTGCTAGTGAGATAGTCATAGGACAAAGCCTTCCCAGCGCTTACCGATACAGGTAATCTCAACTTTTCGAATCTCATCGCTGCGATCAATACTTATCTCTAATCGATCCTCATTTAACCGTGCAGACTCAGCCCCGCCCCATTCAACAACTGTGATGGCGTTTCCTGTATCCAGATCTAAATCATCTAAGTAGAGACTGGGGTTATTCGTATCTAGTAATCGATAAGCATCGACGTGAATCATGGGAACGACGCCCTTGTGAACTCTGGAGATAACAAATGTCGGCGATGTTATGTCATCAATGCCAAGGCCGTTTCCAATACCTTGGGCGAGAACAGTTTTGCCTGCACCTAGCGGGCCATTGATAAGCACTAGGTCCCCGACCCGTAAATGTCCTGCAACTCTATGGCCAAGTGCAAACATCTCATCGGCGGTCGCAACGGTAATCATTAGAGGTAAAGAGTAAAGCAAAGGAGGGCCTGGTTTCCCAGGCCCTCCTTTGCGTATTCCTCGATTTAGCCTTGCTCGTTGTAGTACTTGAGCAGTGGCGCACGGAAGAGCGGATCGATTGCAAGTGATCCGGCCTTACGGACGGCAGTTACAAGCGCGCCTCCACGTGGTAGCTGTCCGGTTTCTCCGGAAGATACTAGTGTCTTAGCAACCATAAGCAGCTGCGACGTTGTGAAGTTACAGTGGTTTGTTCCTTGTGCTGCAGGTGTTGTTGCAATTGGAGAGCCTGTAGCTGGATCAAAGGTTGTGTAACCCTTTCCTGAAGTTTGATTCCAGAGCATCAGCAACTTGCTGCGTGGTGCAACATATCCGCTGAGCTTAGCTGCCTTGAATGCTGCAGCTTTTTCTTCAGCAAACTGCACTGCATACTTGTCAACGACAAGCTGTGATGCACCTGCAGGAGTAATTGGATCTGCAACGCCGACCATCAAGATCGTTGGAACATTGATCTTTCCTGTGTTATGTTGCAAAGAGTTCATCTTGGCAATTGCTGCAGCATTTCCAGCGACGCGAGGTGCGCCTGGGTTGGCTGTAGATAATGCGCCAAGAAGTGCGTTGATTACCGTATTACCTGAGAGAGCTGCGTTATAAATAACTTTCTCATTTTCAACACGTGCAGCGTAATTAGTCTTTGTGTTATCAAAGATCGCTCCGCCAGCCTGTAGCTCAACATCTTGCGTTGCAAGAATCGCAAGAATTGCAGCATTAGTTCCATTTTCTAGAATTGCAAGAGCTGGACTAATCGCTAATGGGAAAGTTAACTTCAGCGCACCTGCTGGACCACTGAGTGAATCAAAGTGGGCAGACTGTGTTGGAAGTCCTGACATCAAGCCAAGAAGCAATAGAGCGCTGCGAGATGGAATTCCAGCAGCTGCAAGTGCCTTGCCAGTTGCACTTGAAGTGTCTGGCCATGCTCCACTTGCTACTCCAGCTTGCAACTTGCCCATAACGGTAAGAACTTTCACAATATCTGTGATTGCTTCGCCATTACCGGCAGCTCCTGCAGAGTAGTTTCCACCCTTGATCGTTGGATCAAAGAGGGTCTTTACGCCCCACAAGAAATCGCCAGCCATTGTGAGCTCAGCATTAACCGATATATCTGCCATGCACATAGGTGCTGCAGAAGAGATTAGTTCTGGATGTGTTTCGGCAAGTGCCTGTGTAATTGCTCCACCAAGAGATGAGCCCCATGCAACAACTTTCTTAGTCGTTGGGAACGCCTTCTTAAATGTGTCAATCAATTCAACGTTTGTAGCTAGAGCTGAATCTAGATTCCAGCCTTGACGTGCAAAACCTGAACCCACAATGGCCACACCTTGGCTAAAGAGGTAGCTAGCAACGGTCATGTTGCCACCTGGAACAGGCTCTGGAGTATTAGTTATTTTGTAGCCACCAACGATTGGGATTCCAGCTGGAATATCAATGTTGTAGCGGTATCCATGTGAGTACAGTGCAACGGTTCCGTTGAAGTTAGCTGGAACCATCATTGCATAAGGCGCACCGTCTGATGTAACGCCTGCACATGATTGAACTGGAACCTTGCCATCGCATGCAGGTGCAGCGTTAGCTGCAACTGGAATCGAAACAATGATGCCTACTGCAAGTGATGTTGCACTTAGTAGGGCAAGTAAACGTTGTTTTCTCATTAGTTAGGTAATCCCTTCGCTGGCATTGCTGGTCGCTTGTATGTTGATTTAACAACGGCGCCAGTTCCTGAATCAGTTGTGTAAACGGTGTACACGCCACCTGCTGGCTTTAGGTCGCCAGTTGGTGAGTACTTACCGAACCAGTAACCGTTATAACCAACATGGCTAGTAGTTGAGAAGTTCAGTGGAACGAGAGCTGCACTGGCAAAACTCTTTCCTGACTTTTCAATCGCTGCAATGAGGGTCTTACGTGTTGGGTTCTTGCCAGCAGCCTTAATGGCTTGGGCAGTTACGAAGGCAGTGTTCATTCCGACCATGACGTTGTTATCAAAAGTCTCGGTTGGATTTGCCTTCAAATAGATATCTTGGAATAGCTTGACGTATTCGTCGGTTGAGTCAGTAGTTGCTGGAGCAAATGAAGCTCCAACTGCGTTATAGAGCACGCCAGCTGGAACACCAGAGGCCTTAATAGTCGTTGCATCTCCACCAACGGAACCGAGGATCCACTGTGGTGCATATTTCATAACAGATGCTGTGCCTAGGGCTGCAGCTGTCGCACTAGATACACCAAAGAGAATGACAACTTCAGCGCCACTGGCCTGCAACTTAGTGATCCATCCTCCAGGGCTGACTTTGTCGCCCTGTGAACCAGATGCATATGCAACCTTGATGTCAAAGTTCAGTCCAGCTTGCTTAAATCCAGCAAGTGCATCATCACCGAAGTCATCATCTTGGTACAGCAAACCTAATTTCTTGCCTGCAAAATTATCTTTGATGTACTCAGCCATAATCTTGGCTTCCATGATGTAAGAAGGAAGGATTGAGAAGGTAGTTGGGTACTTCTTCTTATCGGCAAATCCGCTGAAGCCCGTATTAACAAACAGGACTGGAATCTGGCGAGCGCCTGGATTCACAACTGCAGCAACGGCCTTGTTGTTGGCGGTTCCAAGTGGAGCCAAAAGTGCCATGACCTTATCTTTCAAGATAAGTTCATTGGTCTTTGCAACTGCCAATGTTGGAACGTACTGATCATCTTTGACTACTAGAGTCAGTTTGCGACCATTGATGCCGCCATTAGCGTTGACGTAATCAAAATACGCCTTTACCGCTGCAGGAATCTTGTTGTAGCCAGGAGATGCGGTACCGGTCATTGGAAGCGTCATTCCGAGTTTAATCTCAGTTGAGCTGACTCCAACTTCTGCAGCTTGAGCTGGAATTGCAGTAATTGCAAGACTAGCTACTGCGATAGTCGCGCAAACTGTAAACAGTTTCCGGCGATTCATTGCTTTCATGTGTTTCCTTCCATCGAGGGTTTATTGAGTTTTAATTCATTTCCTTTGCCGCTTTACGAGCATGACGTGTGCGATGTTGTTCAATCGGTCCATTTGGTACAAATAGAACGGTAAGAATCAACAACGAACTAACCATCAGACCCGGCAAGTTTGTGGTGAGAGTCTCAGAAACTCCGAGCCGTGTTGCCACGACATCGGCGATCTCTGGGATTGCCACCAAAGTCACTGCCCCAATCATGACGCCTGAGAGGGTACTTACGCCAGAGAGAACGGCACCCGTCAATAGGGAAAATGAGAGCGCCAGGGGGAAGGCGCTAGGTGAAACCACGCCAATAGTCATCGAAAGGAGCGCTCCGGCCAAACCGGCTATGCCGGCGCTGATGGTAAAGGCCAATATCTTGGACCGAGCAACGTTGATCCCTGACAGGGATGCGGCCGTTTCATTGCTACGTCCAGCTCGCCAGTTGCGTCCATATCTAGAGCGCAAAATATTGGCAACTAGCCATGTGGATACCAAAGCAGCTAAAGCGCCAATCCAAAAGAACCACTTGTATTGGGTGAAATCTTCGCCCAACGATGCTGGTGGGACACCGACATCGAAGAAGATTCCTTGTTCTCCACCAAAGATTGGAAACTGATTGGCAAGAGAAGGTAATCCAATAGCTAATGCAAGTGTAGTGCCAGCTAAGTAAGGTCCTGAAAGACGTGCGGCAGCTACGCCTAATAGTGCTCCACCAATTGCAGCGGCTAAGACTGCAATAACAAATGTCAGTACAACTGGTGAATGAAAATTGTTTCGTGCAACTGCTGCACTATATGCGCCTATCGCAAGTAAGGCACCGTGACCGAGTGAGACTTGACCAGAGTATCCAGTTAATAAAATAATCGATGAGATTGCCACCACATATACAGCAATCGTGGCACCTTGATACACCCGCAGTTCATCAACTCGGTTGCCCACTAGAAAGAGAATAAAACCAAAAACCACAAAGAAGCCTAAGTTGCGTGAGCTCTTTAACTTATGCACGTCGAGCCACCTTTGTCCCCACGATTCCCTGTGGTTTTATAATAAGAACAATAAGTAGAATCACAAATGGCGCAATAAAGAATAATGAACCACTGACATACATAAGCACGAACGAGATTACTAATCCCAGCACGAGTCCACCTACAACTGCACCAACTAAACTTTCTAGTCCACCAATGACAGCTGCAATAAAGCCCGTGATTAATAAAAGTGAAAACTCAATTGACTCTGGAGAAAAAGCACCGTTTCCATTTATTGTTTGAAACATTCCAGCCACTGCACCAGATGTGCCTGCGAGCGACCACCCAAGCGTGCGAATGAAATCGACCTTGACTCCCGAGAGTCGTGCAATCTCTGGAGAGTATGCAGAGGCTCGAAGTGATAATCCGATGCTGCTTCTTTGAAACAACACAGTCAGCAATAACATCAACACGATAACGGTGACTAAAGTCAGCAGTTTAAGCGGAGAAAATGCCAATGTTTTATCGCCAATGCTGTAACCAACGTTCGTCACTGGACCCACAAGGCGAACATCGGCCCCACCCCAGACTGTGCTGATTACGCCCTTAATTAATCCGAGCAAACCTAATGTCGCGATGATCGGTGCAACAGCGGCAATGGGACCAGTTGAACTTCTTTTAACAAGCAATCGCATGAAAACCAATTCAATGAATGCCGATACTGCCGCTCCACCAAACATGGCAACTGGCAGTGCAATCCAAAATGAGTTGAAGTGAACCATTGCCTCATACCCAATGTAGGTCGATAGAAGCGCCATTCCAGCTTGAGCAAAGTTAATAACTCGAGTGCTACGCCACACCAAAACAATAGATATAGCCATAAGCGAATAAATAGCTCCGGCAGTGATTCCAATGAGTATCGTATTTATGAATTGAATCATTATTAATACCCCAAATAAGCCGCGCGCACTTGCGGATCGGCCATAAGCGATTGTGCAGTTCCAGCAACTGCAACTTTCCCCAAGTTCAAAACTATTCCGTTATCGGCAATTTTCAGCGCACCCATAGCGTTTTGTTCGACAAGTACAACAGTTAAACCCATCGACGTTGTTAAATCCCTGATCGTTTGAAAAATCTGTTCGATTACAAGTGGAGCAAGTCCTAATGAAGGTTCATCAAGTAACAGCAACTGCGGCTTAGACATCAGCGCGCGACCGATTGCTAACATCTGACGCTCTCCACCAGATAACGTATCTGCCCGTTGATTTAATCTCTCACCTAATCGAGGAAAAATTGTGGTGATGCGATCTTTGCTCTCGGCTGCCTCTTTTTTATTCTTGCGCCAGATTGCACCGAGCTCTAGATTTTCATGAACACTTAACTCCGGAATAACTGCTTTGCCTTCAGATACATGAGAAACGCCATGGCGGACAATAGCTTCAGGTTTTGAATGGAGAAGATTGTGCTCATTCCACGTGGCATGCCCATGAGTAGGTTTATTCAAACCTGAAAGCGTTCGCAATAGTGTTGTCTTGCCCGCACCATTAGCCCCTATAACCGCCGTTAACTGCCCCTGCGGAACTGTAAAGGAGACATTATTGATGGCGCAGATCGCGCCATGGTGGATCGTGAGTTCAGAAACGGTCAACGTCATTTAAGCCCCTGTTCCAAGATAGGCGGCAATAACGGCTGGATCTCGGCGAACTGTTTCGGCACTCCCGCTTGAAATCACTTCACCAAAATTCAGTACGTACAACTTACTGCAAACACTCATTATTACATCCATATGATGTTCGACTAAGAGCACTGACATCTGCGCACTTAAATTACGAATCAAGAGATTCATCCACTCAATATCTTGTGTGCCTAATCCACCAGCAGGTTCATCCAACATTAAAATCGACGGTTCACTCACAAGTGCACGAGCAATTGCCACACGTTTGGTATCTGGATAAGAAAGTGTGTCTGCTCGACGATCTGCAAGGCCTCCGGCATAGACACGTTCAAGAGCTATGCGCGAGCGTTCGCGAATTCGATTCTCATCCTTGCCATTGCGCGCGAGCGCAGCAGAGATTAATCCAGTCTGGGCTAAATGCTGCGCACCAATCATGACATTTTCTAAAACTGTGAGGTCACCAAATAATCCAACACCCTGCAATGTACGTGCAATGCCAAGATCAACTAAATTATCTGTACGGGGAAAGTCACTCTCTTTTCCACCCAAGAAAAACGTGCCATGGTCTGGTTTAACTAACCCGCACAGTGCGTTAAATAAAGTTGTCTTTCCCGCACCATTGGGACCGATTAAACCTACGACTTCGTGCCGTCCGATTTCAAAGTACACGTCATTGAGTGCCCGAAGACCGCCAAAGGAGACTGTTACTCCCTCGACGCGCAGCGCTGCAGTATTAGTAGACATGAGGTGCATAGATTCTAGGCACCCTTGGACCAATCCGTGTAGTTATTTCATAGTTAATTGAGCCCGAAGCCTGTGCCCAATCATCGGCCGTGTATTCACCATGAGAACCATCACCAAAAACTATGACCCAGTCCCCCGACTGCGCCGTTGAATCTGCACCTAAATCAACTACAAATTGATCCATTGAGACCCGGCCAATAATCGCCGCTCTTTTCCCCTCAAAACTGACCCCAGCGCCTTGGCAATTACGGGGTATCCCATCGGCGTATCCCATCGCCACAATCCCCAGCTTGGTATCCCTTTGTGTAAGAGCCGTTGCCCCATAACCAACAGGTGCACCCGCAGGCACAGATTTCACTAAGTGAAGCTTTGCGCGCAACTGCATCGCTGGTTTTAACCCTAAATCTTTACTGGATCCAAGTGTGTTCACATCAGGACTAAGACCATACATCGCAATTCCTGTACGTACTAAGTCAAAGGCGGCATCGTGATTCATTAACGTCGCAGCCGAATTCGCAAGATGCTTGATAGGCGGGTTAACTCCGATTGCAGCTAAATCTGCGACCATTTTCTTAAAGCACACTAGCTGATCAATATTTTGTTTCTCATCTGGCTCGTCGGCCCGGGCAAAGTGTGAAAAGACTCCAACGATTTCTACTCGTGAAAAATCTAGAGTTAAGAACTCCTGCCACTCATCGAGAAATCCCCCTCGAGACATTCCGGTATCTAGCTCTATATGTATTCTTGGTTTTACTTTTAAGGTCGAGAGTTCATTGAAGACTGCAATCGATGAAACAGCAATATCTATGTCGTGGGTTAAAGCCGACTTAAAATCCGAGCCAGGTGAAACCAACCAGGCAAGAATTGGAATCCTCACACCATGCGTACGAAGTGCAATCGCTTCTTCAAGCAAAGCGACTCCTAACCAATCTGCACCTGCACGTTCTGCGGCAAGACCAACTTCTATGAGCCCGTGACCATAAGCATCCGCCTTTACTACTGCCAAGAGTTCAACGCCGGCCTTGCTTTTAAGCAGCGCAATATTTGCTGCAATTGTAGAGACGTCGACCCGTGCTTCGGCGCGATGCTCCATTAGATGCGCTCCACAATCACCATGGCAGATGCGATACCCGCATCATGTGAAAGCGACAGATGCACGGTTGCACCATCTACTAAATCGGCGATTTCCCCACGAAAAAGAAATGCTGGCTTTCCGCTTTCCAAATTGATTACTTCAGCGTCGTGCCAAGGCAGGCCCTTGCCGGCATTGAGCGCCTTATAAAGCGCCTCTTTAGCGGCAAAACGAGCGGCCAATGAGTGAATGGGTTTAACGGCTTCGGATGCAGTGAAGAGTTTGGCGGTTAAGCCAGGGGTGCGCTCGATGGAGGATTTAAAACGCTCGATATCAACGACGTCGATTCCAATTCCATCAATCATGGTTAAAGCCTAGTGCAGCTGACTCTTTGAAGGAACGTAGCGATCCACTGCAATTACGGCGACCAAGAGTGATGAGCCAATAAATAAACCACCCAATAAATCTGTAAACCAGTGCGTATGGCGAATCAAAGAGACGATACATATCGTTAAGGAGATTAGTACTACCGCTGCACTTGCTAGCCGCCCTTGAAATCTATCCACCCGTGCATATCTATAAATCAGATACGCCAAGATTCCCCACGAAAGAATTGCATTGGATGCATGACCACTTGGGTATGACATGCCTCCTGCGTGCAACAAGTCAAAGCCATCTCGTGGTTTGGTGCGACCCAAGAAGATTTTAAAGACTCCTACGACAAAATTGAGAGCAAGAAGAGACAGCAGCGCTAAATTTAAAGGACGCCATGTCTTAAATGTATAAGCGATATATGCCGCAGCGATCAATAAGACTGTGGCAGTTAGCCATCGAAGACCTAAATCATCAAGTCTGCGCAATACAAAGCCTGAAAAACCATCAAAGCGAGGTCTATGCGTGCGATTGACGTGGTTATCGAAATTAACTAACGGGCCATAACTCATGACTTGTTGAGTCACTATTAAGAAACCAATGAAAAGTAGCGAAGACCACCGAAGTGCGCGAAACATTTGAGCTTTTCGCATTTATTCCACAGTAACTGACTTAGCTAAGTTTCTAGGTTGGTCTACATCATTTCCACGGGCCACGGCCATTTCATATGCAAAAACTTGTAAGGGAACCGTTGCAAGTACTGGCTGAAAAAGCGCTGGCACAACGGGAATTCGGATGATGTGTTCTGCTCCCTCAACCACTGCGCCTTCTTCGGCGATAACTATTACTCGTGCCCCACGGGCCTTTACTTCTTGGATATTGCTGAGCATTTTTTCATCAAGGGCATGCTCATGACCAGCAGGCAAAATTGCGATCACAGGTGTTCCCTCATCAATGAGTGCAATTGGGCCATGCTTGAGTTCACCGCCGGCAAAACCTTCGGCGTGAATATAGGCCAGCTCTTTAAGTTTGAGCGCGCCTTCAAGTGCAACGGGATAGCCAATATTTCTACCCAAGAATAAAACTATGTTATTGCTCGCAAAACTACGTGTCAGCGCACGTAAAGGTTCAACAGTCTCTAAAATCTGTTCGATCTTGCCGGGAAGCTCTAATAGTTCACCGTATAACTCTTCAACTTCTGAGTCTGTCAGCGATCCATTGACTTGAGCTAAGTGCAGACCAATTAAATAGACGGCGATCATTTGGGTGAGAAGTGCCTTAGTGGATGCCACCGCGATTTCGGGGCCAGCATGCGTATACAAGACTGCATCGGATTCACGCGGAATCGTTGAACTATTTGTATTACAAATCGCCAGCACTCGTGCACCTGACGCCTTTGCATGGCGCACAGCCATCAACGTATCCATAGTTTCACCCGATTGCGAGATTGCAATTACCAATGTACCTGCATCAATGATTGGGTCGCGGTAACGGTATTCGCTAGCAATCTCAACTTCAACTGGAATCTTGGCCCACTTTTCGATTGCATATTTTGCAACCATTCCCGCGTGATAAGCCGTTCCGCAAGCAATTACAACTATTTTTTTGATATTACGAATCTCTTGCGGGCTCATGTGTAATTCATCTAAAACAATCTGCTTGTTATCACTTAAACGGCCAATCAACGTATCTGCTACTGCCTTTGGTTGCTCGTAAATCTCTTTGAGCATGAAGTGAGTAAAGCCCCCTTTTTGGGCAGCAGTTGCATCCCAGGAGATTTCATACTCCCGTGGTGTGATTACATTGCCTTCTAAATCTGTAATTAATACTGATGTTGGAGTCATTGTTACGACTTCATCCTGGCCAAGTTCAACTGCGCGCTTGGTGTAATCAATAAAGGCTGCGACATCTGATGCCATGAAGTTTTCGCCTGCCCCAAGACCCACTACAAGTGGCGAGTTTCGTCGGACTCCCACTATTACATCTGGAGCATCGGCATGGATTGCAACCAATGTGAATGAGCCGCGCAACACTTTAACGCCGGCGCGCATCGCTGCCGACAGGTCTCCGTTGTACTCTTTACGAAGATCACTCAAGAGATGAGCCACTGATTCGGTATCGGTCTGTGAAGAAAATGTATGTCCGCGCGCTTCCAGAGCAGATCGAAGTTCTGAGTAGTTTTCAATAATTCCATTGTGAATTACCGCTAACTTGCCTTCATTGTCTACGTGAGGATGGGCATTGCGATCCGTTGGACCTCCGTGAGTAGCCCAACGGGTATGGCCGATTCCAGAGTGAACGGTTGGTAGTGATGTATCTAAAGCATTTTCTAAATTGGCTAGCTTGCCCGCTTTTTTCTCAATAAATAATCTGCCCGGAGTGCCCAGTGCGATTCCTGCTGAGTCATAGCCGCGATATTCCAGACGACGAAGACCTTCTGTAAGCGGGGTAACTGCAGATTGCGGCCCTGTATATCCCACAATTCCGCACATATTTAACTACCCCAGTTCGGCTTTAACTACATCTGCAAGTGATCGGGCAACTTCCTCGGCAAGGCTATCACTGGCGGCTTCAACCATCACTCTTACAAGGGCCTCCGTGCCAGATGCGCGCAACAAAACACGTCCACTATCGCCCAAGCGATTTTCAGCTTCACGGACAGCCGATGTAACTGCAGAAGAGGTAGTGAGTTTGGCTTTATCTACATCTCTTACATTTATTAGAACTTGGGGAAAACGCACCATTTTTGCAGCTAGCTCTTGCAGAGTTTTCCCGGTACGAACTACTTCTTGTAATAGCGCCAGCGCCGTAAGTATTCCATCACCCGTATTAGCTAAATCGCGCATAATAACGTGCCCAGATTGCTCCCCTCCCAATGAATAGTTGTTAGCAATCATGTTCTCTAGAACATAGCGATCACCAACAGGAGTCGTGACAACTTCGATACCCGACTCTTTCATTGCGTGCATAAAGCCTAGGTTGCTCATAACCGTTCCAACAACCGTGTTGTTATTCAACTTGCCTCGAGCTTTAAAACCTCGTGCCAAGATTGTTAAAATATGATCCCCATCGATTTCATTTCCAGCGGCATCGATCGCTAAACATCTGTCGGCATCACCATCATGTGCAATTCCAAGATCAGCGCCTTCTTTAAGTACTGCAGACCGCAGTTGGTGCAGATGTGTTGAGCCACAATCATCATTTATATTCCAACCATCAGGTTGATTAAAGATTGCAATCACTTCTGCACCTGCACGGCGATACGCCTCTGGTGCAACAACAGATGATGCCCCGTTGGCACAGTCCACAACGATCTTTAAACCCTTTAACGGAGTTTCAACCGATGCCAGTAAATGCTTCAAATATCTTTCTGCTGCAGTGTCATCATTTATTGCTCGGCCAACACCTCGTCCAGTTGGACGCTTCCAATCCTCACCCATGCGCGCTTCAATGCGCGCTTCGATTGCATCATCTAGCTTTCCGCCACCGCGAGCAAATAACTTGATTCCGTTATCTGGCATTGGATTATGAGATGCGCTAATCATTACACCAAGATCGCATTTAGATTCGGCAACTAAATGTGCAATCGCAGGAGTTGGTAAAACTCCCACGCGATAGACATTGATTCCAGCACTAGTTAAACCGGCTACGACAGCTGCTTCTAAGAACTCGCCAGATGCGCGTGAGTCTTGCCCAACGATTGCCGTTGGCTGATGATCTTTATTGGATGAGCTTTCAACCAAAATATGGGCAGCGGCAACAGAGACATCTAATGCGATTTCTGCTGTGAGTTCGCTATTGGCTAAGCCGCGAATTCCATCGGTACCAAAGAGTGCCATTGGAACTCCCTCGTTTAAAAGTGAATTAGCGCTTGCTGTATTGAGAACGCTTACGTGCCTTCTTTAGGCCGTACTTCTTGCGCTCGATAACACGTGCATCACGTGATAAGAATCCAGCCTTTTTAAGTGCTGGACGGTTAGCTTCTTCATCAATTTGATTTAGTGAACGTGCAACACCTAAACGAAGTGCACCGGCTTGACCAGACACTCCGCCACCATTGATGCGAGCAAAAACATCGTATTGGTTTTCAGCACCTACTGTGCGAAATGGCTCTGATACTGATTGTTGGTGAACCTTGTTTGGGAAGTAATTCTCTAGAGTCTTACCGTTAACAACCCACTTGCCAGTACCTGGTACTAAGCGAACGCGTGCAACTGCCTCTTTACGACGACCTGTACCGGCACCTGGAGCTTTAATAGCTGGGCGGTTAGTTGCTGCAGCTGGAGTTGATGATGAGTATGAAGTAGGAACTTCGTTCTCGTCGAGATCTTCAAATGTTGTGTTCTCTGACATTGTTTTCCCTTACTTCACAATTTGTGAAACTTGATCGAATACATATGGTGTTGGTGCTTGTGCTGCATGTGGGTGGTTTGGACCCGCATAAACCTTGAGCTTTGAAGCAATGTCGCGACCTAAGCGGTTCTTAGGAATCATTCCCTTGATAGCTTTTTCTACAGCGCGTGTTGGGAACTTCTCAAGTAGTTCGCCGTAAACAGTTGATGTTAAACCGCCTGGGAAACCTGAGTGGTGGTGTGCCCACTTCTGCTTTGTCTTATTTCCTGACAATGCGATCTTCTCTGCATTAATGACGATGACGAAATCGCCCATGTCCATATGTGGTGCAAATGTTGTCTTGTGCTTTCCACGAAGTAGAGCGGCAGCATGCGTTGCAAGACGGCCTAAAACCACATCTTGTGCATCGATCACGTGCCACTGACGGACTGCATCACCGGCTTTTGGACTATATGTACGCACGCTCTTGCCTACCTTCTATTTCGAGTTTTTTCTTCAAGCGCCCCTAAGGAGTGCAGAGGAGTAAGGGTACCCGTGCATGGGGCATGGGTCAAAATCGAGTAATTAATGCTCAAAAACAGGCTCAGGGCTCTCAAATACACGCCCGTCGCTACCAAAGATGAGGAAGCGGCTAAAGCCTCGAGTGAACCAACGGTCATGGGTCACAGTGATGACCGTTCCCTCATATCTATCGAGGGCGGCTTCTAGGCTTTGGGCACTCGCTAAATCTAAGTTATCGGTTGGTTCATCCAGCAAAAGCAATGTTGAGCCCGAGAGTTCGAGCAAGAGGACTTGAAAACGTGCCTGTTGGCCCCCCGATAGTGATGAGAACTTTTGCTCAGCTTGTTGATCTATTTCATATCGGCGCAGCACGCTTTTAGCTGGACCTAACTGCAGCGAATACGTCTGCCAGAGGATTTCAAGCAGGCTTTGATTTTCAAACTCAGGGTGCGCGTGCGTCTGAGCAAAGTAGCCAATCTCAACACGTGCGCCGACTTTAAAAACACCGCTGTATTTAACACTCTCATCCCCCGAAATTAATCGAAGAAAGTGCGACTTACCGCTTCCATTCTTACCCAACACTGCGATGCGATCGCCGAAGAAGACTTCAAAGTTAAAGGGTTCAGTTAAATTCTCAAGGGCCAAGTTTTCAAAGGTTAAGGCGCGCAATCCTGTACGCCCACCACGCAGACCAACTTGTACATCTTGTTCAATCGGAGGAGCCTCTGGTGGACCTACTTCTTGAAACTTCTTTAAACGAGTCTGCATAGCGTGGTACTTGTTTGCCATATCCGGGCTTATCGCAGCTTGTACTTGCAGTGTGCGAACTAAGTCTTTTAAGCGTTGATGCTCTTGTTCCCAGCGCAGCAAAATCTCGGCAAAGCGAGCATTGCGTGCCTTGCGTGCCTCATGCCACGTTGAAAACTTTCCCCCATGAACCCACGTTGTATTTCCAGTCGAGCCTTGCTCAAGAGTGACAATCTTATTGGCAGTATTTTCTAACAATTCACGATCGTGGCTAATAAACAGGACGGTCTTTTTAGTAGCGGTAATCACTTCTTCTAACCAACGCTTTGATGGAACATCTAAGTAGTTATCGGGCTCATCAAGTAGCAGTACTTCATCTGGACCTTCCAATAATGCAGTTAAAACTAATTTCTTTTGCTCTCCCCCAGATAATGTATTGACTTCGCGCTTTGCAACATCATCAAATGATTTACCAAGAGCTGCAGTACAACAGACATCCCACATGACTTCGTACTCGTAGCCACCAGCATCTCCCCACCCAATAATCGCTTGGGCATATGCCATCTGAGATTTCTCTGAATCCTTATCATTCATGTGCGCCTCGGCAGTTTCGACAAGTTCTGCGGCATCACGAATACGTTTAGGGGCAACAGATAACAGCATTTGATGCACAGTGGTGTTATCTCGTACTGAACCTATGAACTGTCGCATTACGCCAAGGCCACCAGTAATTGAGACTTGTCCAGAATCTGGTTGCAGATCACCGCTAATCATGCGAAAAAGAGTTGTTTTTCCCGAGCCATTAGCGCCGATCAAAGCGACTTTTGCACCATCACCAACACGAAAGCTGACATCGTTAAGGAGTACTCGACCATCAGAGAGCGAGTAATCAACGGCGCTTACATCAATATGTCCCACTAGTTACTACTTGGGTAATCAACATGGCGAAGTGTTAGCCCGCGCGCTTCAAAGACTAGTGAATCCGGGACGCGCTCTTTGTTGGCCAACATCGCCACAATCCAGTCCAAGCTATTGCGGCCTTCTGCCACACATACGACAGCGCCAACTAAGTTGCGCACCATTGAATAACAAAAAGCATCGGCGGCAATATCGGCGATTAAATAACCTTCTTCATCTCGTATCCAGTTAAACCTTACTAAATTGCGCACAGTCGTTGCACCTTCACGAAACTTACAAAAAGCGGCAAAGTCATGCTTGCCTATTAATAATGCGCTGGCAGTATTTAAGACATCAACATCTAAAGTGCGATACCACGGTGCAACATCAAGTCGATGCAGTGGTGAAACAACTTGGTTGGCATCTAAAATCTTGTAGGTATAACTGCGCTGGGTAGGGCTAAAACGAGCATGAAATCCTTGCGTCATCACTGTAGTTCTTAAAATACGAATATCTTCATCGAGCATTCGATTTAACTTAAAAGGTAAATCTTTCACGTCAACTGTGTCAGGTACGTCAAAGTGAACTACTTGACCGCTTGCATGGACTCCAGCATCAGTGCGTCCAGCGACTACCGTTTCAATTGGGCTCTGCGTGATTTTAGCTAAGGCTTTTTCGAGTTCTTCTTGGATCGTGCGCTGATCTGGTTGTTTCGCCCAACCCGAATAATTAGTTCCGTCGTATGCTAAATCAATCCGTACACGAAGAAACCCACCCTCTGGGTAGAGAGTGGGCTCCGACATAAGAATAGTTTTCTAAGTTGTTAAGGCTTAGTTATCTTTCTCAGTTAAAACTTCGATTACAGCCATTGGAGCG
>JBMOET010000028.1:0-16378 GCA_049314595.1 Candidatus Planktophila sp.
GAACGTGTCGAAAATCCGACACCAGACACCCGCGATCAACAGATTTTAGATCGGGAAGAAGATCGCCTGGCCGAGAGAGAAGTAGACCGGTTCATCGACGATATTCGTTCAATCCGGCAGCAGAAGCGTGAGCAGGAAGAGATGATTTTGAAAGATATTGAGACTAAGATCAAAACTGATCCCAGAGCGGTAGCAGAACTGGTGATGAAGAATAGGGATGAAATACCTTTTGAAATCGATAACCTCCGGGAAGGTATCTTTATCAGGAAAGAGAACAAGGAACGTATGCAGTTGATTGATGATGAAATCAGCACGGAACGCAATAAGATCTGGAAGGAAAAGCGTAGAGAACAAAGGGAGCAAGAGGTACTTGCACTAGAGGATGCCATCCGGAATCATCCAGAAGAGGCAGCCAAAGCTTTGATCGTCGAACGTGTCGAAAATCCGACACCAGACACCCGCGATCAACAGATTTTAGATCGGGTGGAAGATCGTGTGGTGGAAAGAGAAGTGGACCGATTTATCGCAAGAGCTGTTGAAGATCTCCGCATAGCAAAAGAAAATGGTTCAGCAGAGTCCTGAACCTCATGAATCATGTTTTGACAGGAATAACCATGGGGTTAAATCCATCACGAATTAAGCGTTTAGATTAAGATTGCCCAATAAGCCGCATTGGGCACTGAGACTCAATGCGGCACTTGTCAAACCTAACGCCAATCCTCATCGTAATGGCCACCACTGAAGCTCTTGAATTTCTGAACTGGTTGCAAGAGAATGCAAAAGAGGATCAATGCCTGGAGCAAGGTGAACAGTGGTCACGATGGGCTAGTAGCGAAGGTTTTGATCCCGAAGCCATTCTAGAGGGGCTTCATGAAATCAACAAAACTAGCGATAATGGCCGCACCTTTCAAGATTTCATAAGAGTCCCAGAGGATCAGCAGACTGCATTTAAGTCTTGGATTGGCTTGCTCCTGTCTCATAGTGATGGAGCATCACTAGATGGACTCAAAGGATTGGCTGGGGGAAGAAAGACAAACGACGCAGGAAAAGTAAGTATAGCCGATTCGAAGCTTACACTGTATAAGCAGCATCTTAACAAAGAACTTATTGATTCAGAGAAGTTTGTCCGTGGGGTTTTGGATGACCGCCTTGATGACATCAGTCAAAACCCCAGTATCCTGGAAAACCACACGACATACACAGAAAACACAACATACACAAGATTTGGAGGGGGGTATAGCGAGCAGGTAGATCGAACATTTACGTACTCGGGACGCAATGAACATGCGCAGATAAAAATTACACAGGATAAGTACTATGGTTCTTCTAGGTGGGAAATACAGGGGTATTCTAATTATAAGGGCAAGAATCCTTATAACTCGACGAATATCAGTTGGCTACAAGGGTCAGGATCCGGATTAGTCATAGGACGAAAAACTTATACTAAAGAAGAAAACCCGATAAGTAAAGAAGAAAGCCGGATAAGCATCAAGGATGCTTCGCTCTTTGCATCCGTTGCCAGCATTGAAGACAAAGCAATAAAAGAGGTAAGTTCAATTAAGAACATTATGGGAACTAATATTGACCCAAGGACTCAGAACCTAATCATAAACAGCAGAAAAGCAACAGAGTTCAAAAGCCTTCATGCCACCGAATATCAAACAGCAAAAAACTTTCTGCAACAATTAGACCAGACAAATCTAAATTCGCTTAACAAGATCCAAAAAACAGAGATTTTTATTGCTGACAAGCAGGCTACGAACAACATCAAAAATCATAAAGCCACAATACAAGCAAAAAGGGAAGAACTCAATAAAGAGCTCCTTACGGAAAAGCAACGTGCGAAAAGCGCATTCAACAAAATAGACACAACATTAACAATAGACACATTGCATGCCATGTATTCCAACGACAAGAAACTCTTGTCAAAAGTGAAAGATCCAACAGATGACTATATTAGTTTATTTGCTCGCCAACGCGGAAATACTGATAAGACCAAGAGCTATCACCTAGTTCACTATAAATCCTACAATAACCAGATTGCGTATGCTAAGAAGCATGCGTCTAACAGCAATTACGATTATGGTGAAAATTTCTTAAAGCGTCGTGCAAACCTCGCGGCCAAAAGGGAGGAATTGTTTGGCAAAAGCGAGGCTCGTGCGGTCAAGGCTGCTAACACCACTTATCAGGATGAAAAAAGGCTGGGGCTTCCAAAGGAAGCCTGCCTTGCTATGGCTGTGCAGACATACATAAAAACGATTATCGGCGAAGATCTCGACTTTTTACGCAATAGAAAAGATCAGTTTAAGGCAGGTAAGAGAAAGTGGAATTCAATGAGTAGCCACCAGAAGCAAAAATACCTAAATCCAGAAATGATGCCTAGGTTGATGGATGAGCGCTGGGATCATGCTGTAGCACATGACGTTGGAGACGTGCTGCTGTCTGTTGGAGCTGATATCTTGCAGCGTCAAGTTGATGTAGCAGAAAAAGCGTACCACGATCAACAACGCCACTTCGCTGCATTACGACTGGAGATGTTGGTCTCTCGCTTGACAATGGAATTTACACTGGCGGAGAGGTACGACAACTGGTACGCTAAACATCCCCTGAAGGAGTATCACCCGGTTAAAAAATGGTTCGCTAGTGCATGGGCTGATATTTGGGATACCATTACGCTCCCGTACAGAGTTGCAAAAGCTGAGATCAAGGGTTGGGAGTCTGGCGATACATTCTGGCAGGGTATGAAGGCAGGCATGAATGTGGAAGGTAACATCCTTCATCAAGATATTCACGGCTTCAACCATATGGTTAAAGGGTTTGATAGTTGGATCGCACCAATGTTTGACTGGATTCCGGGTGTCAGTAAGATGGTAAAGACTGAACATCTAATAGGAAGAGCACTTGAAGGGATACCCTTTCATCTCGCCAAGAATGTTACATCCTTGGGAAAACAACTGTGGAAGGTTGTAACCCTTCAAGCATCGTTCAAGGGTATATGGGATGGGCTAGGCAGAGATACACGAGGGATAAGGCATATAGTGCGTCGCGTTGACTGGTTGATGCACGATGTGTTCACAAGGAACTGGAGTAATATTGGTTATGTTTTTTCCAGAGACTATAATGATGCGAAGCAGGGCATAAAGATCTATAAAGATAGAAAGATGATCAAGGCGGCCGTCGTTATAAAACATAACGAGCTAGTCGTCAGGCGTACGCTGCATCGTCATTTTCGCCATGCGGTTAAATCACCAATGCGCATGATAACGGATGGCGTTGTCTACAACCTAAAGAACGATAAGGCCTTTGTGGACTTTCGCCAAAGCTACTCGACATCTAAAGATGTCAAGATCGTTCTCAAAGCGGCCGGCAAAGCCAAGGTGTTGGCAGGAACGCTAAGGAAAATCAGCATAGCCGGTCTGATGGGTGACTTGCAGAAACAGTTTAAGGGCCTCTCGTTTAAGCAGAAGGCTGCATTGATCAACGATTATAAGCACAGTGCTTTGCCATGGAAAGAGATCCTAACGTATGAGAAACAATATCTGGGCCCGAAGTTACAACAGATAGAAAAGATACTTCCGATCATACCTGGAATTCTACGAACAGAAGTGACAGAGCTAAAGAGCGTAATGCATCAGATTCTAGTCAGTACTCAAGAATATATAAAGAGTAATCAGGCTTCAATGCAAAAGAAAGCGCAGACCTGGTTATTAAGTGGAGCCCTGTTGTCGTGGGCGAAAGAAGTCGATAAGACATTTTGGACATCCGCAAAGGAGGGCATAACATTCCTCCGTTCACCACAAAGCAGAGTCTATCAGGCTAAGGCGATGGATGATTACTTCCTTTACAGGGAACGACAGACTCTAAAGAAAGAGCGCTACTCTCTGCAAGAAGATCTGAAATCGGATACGGACTTCAATAATACAACAAGGAAGGACTACAACAAGGCAAGAGCGGACTATAAGTTATATGAAAAGAAAAAGAGCTATTTTAACCGACAATGGAACAAGTGGGGCAGGCACGATGGGAAGACGGCTCTCGTTGCATACGATATAACATTCCGTCCACAATTTACGGTTAACCACAATACAACACCGCCGACGGTGACTTGCAGTCCTCTCTCTTCAAAAACGTCAAAGAAGGTCAACACCAATATCACGAACAAACATGTTGGATACCGTTT
The DNA here is from genome assembly GCA_049314595.1 of Candidatus Planktophila sp. GTDB lineage: Bacteria > Actinomycetota > Actinomycetes > Nanopelagicales > Nanopelagicaceae > Planktophila. The sequence continues at coordinate 4,181 of JBMOET010000028.1, forward strand.
CTTTATGCGTTTAATGTGGACCCAACTCTGGATGCAATCAACGAAGTTGCGGTCGGCAACACGCGATGTTGTCAAACAGACAGATCTTCTATTCTTAGAGATTAAAAGTAGCAACAAGGTTGCATCTTTTTTCGCATCGCATATCATCTTAAAGGATCTTATCAAGTATGAAGATGGCGCAAAGATCAAGGCGTTTAAGTCAGCTGTCAAAAAGGCTATCCACCGTGAAACTGTTTTTATAAAGTTGATGAACGTTCAGGTTTCCGAAATTAATCAGAAGAATTTCAAGATCTTTGAGGCGCATAAATTTACCAACATCAAAATGTTGGAGCTGCAAGCGGCTCTTGCATATGATTTCGATGACACTACTAACTCGAAAGGGGACAAAGAACCTTCGCGCTATAAAGAAATGAAAGCCAATGCCAAAAAGCACAACAAGAATCTAACCGCTGACTACGATACGGATAAAGCTGAGCAAAAAGAAGACGAGCAGAATGGCTCACCAGGTCTAACCATAGGTCAAGCCTTGATGTCAGTTGAGGTGTCACCCTCAAATGCACCTCCACATACATTGAAGCAGCAATGGTCGGCGATCGTTCCTTTTAAATCATCGAGCAAAGCAGGCTCAGGTGGTACAGGTGGGTCAACAACACAAAAGAGCGATTCAAGCATTGCAGCCACAGATATATGGATTAAACTCCCTCATAACTCAACTTCAGACCCTACGCATAAGACAACGGCAAATATTATGATGCTTTGGGGCCAAAGCAAAATGATCAGACACCTGACCCACAAGAAGGAGAAGGCTGGCGAAGGGGAAAAGGTTGCTAGCGAAAAAGCTGAAAACAAGGGTCTCGATTTTGATTCGTTAACTACTGAAGAGGTTGATATCGCTGAGCGCAAATTAAATCGCGAAGCCATTCGCTTAGATGATGATCTCGATCTGTTCAAGGACGAAATTACCGTAGACGAAGAGATTGCTGAAAACATCATTGAAACCGAAATCAAGACAACTGAGGAGGACATACTCTCCTCAGTGGATCAAGATCTAGTTAATAAAGGCGATGAACTTGTGCCCGATCAGGATGGCCTAGATCCAGTTACCGAACTCAGTGAGTTTGGTAATACTCTGATCCACACCGAAACAAAAGATGTGGCCAACGCTATCGATAAAGATGTTGATGCCACCGTAGAGGACGCAGAAGCGGAAGCGGAAGCAGATGCAGAAGCTGCCGATATAGTGGTGGAGGATATTGCCTTGCTCTAATCCTGATCTGCGAGGAAGACGGCACTCAACAAGACCTATACTTTTGATTGCTAGTTTTGTAGGGCTGCGCAAACGACCAATGCTCTTAACCCATTGCAAAACTCCAGCCACTAAAAGCAATCAGTCTTGAGTGTGCTTGGTATACAATGATCAATTACTCTTTTCTTTTCAACCATGTCTGAAACACCATTGGTACAAGGCGCTGACGCTCAGATCAGCGAGGTTGATCAGGAGTTTGTCAAATGCCTAGAGGCTGAAGCTGAACAGCTGAAAACGGCCATCGACGATGGCATCACTCCGATGGAGGCCCATGCCAAAGCGATCCTGAATGTGGATGCACTGGTCAAGATCCATGCGGTCGGTCTTGATCAGTCGCTCTCTGGAGATGATGCAAGCCAATCAGCTGTATGGTCGAGGGATCTGGCGTGCCTCGAGTTATGCCTGGCCCTCCTGCAGAACGTCCCGCCCCTAAAGCAGGCTCCTGAAGACTAAGCGGTGCCATCAAGCTTCCTGGCTGAGATGCCACCAGGAAGCTTCTCTCATGAACACTTCAATAGTCTGGCCGGATTGACTGACATCTCGGTCATTTAGAAGTTATGCAGCTTGCTCATCATCTACCTCCCATACAATCTCGATCCTGCCGATCACACCAAGTTTAAATCCATCTAACTCCACCATGGCTCAATCACCCTCAGTTGAACCGGCAAGCCCTGAACTGGACGCTTTAGAAGCGTTTTTGGGTTCAACACCCGAAGAATTAGTAGCGTTCACAGAGACACCCTTCGGTGCATTACTCGCTAAGGTCAACGAGCTTGGTTTTGATGGCGGTGTGATCCAGGCAGAGCTAACCAGCACCGGCATCCTCGATGCCGAGGCATGGACCAGCGCCGTAGGTGTTGACCTTACTGAGTTTTTAGCGCTCACCCCCGTGGAGTATGCCGAGCGCTATCCCGAACAAGGCGCCCCCAGGGTGGCAGCAATCTTGAATTCCATACATCTGAGTGAAGAGCAAGCATCCTTGCACTCTGTAGCTGGAGGGACCAATCTCAGCAAAGGTGAAAAGATTGGTATCGGCGTTGGAGCAGCTGTTACGGGTTTGTATTTGGCACCCAGAATATTCAACAATCTTAGAGCAAGATCTATAGCCATAGAGGAGGCAGCGAAGGATCCAAAAATAGCAAGCGCTTGGGAAAAAGGTGTCACTGGTAAAGGTGGGGATGTATATACGCTAAAGACTGACTTCATGGGAATAAAGCACCTTGACTATAGTGCCAGCACCATTTCCGGAAGGCTGTCACACGAATGGAAGAACAGCCTTTTCCCAACTGCATATAGAGAAGGCCAAAAGGCTTACAGAGCAGTCCGAACGATGATTAATCCTAATTGGAGACCGCAAGAAAATAGACGTGCTGAGGAGGAGAGCGTATTCGAAGACGATCTTGAATCTAGAGGCTCCCAAGACATCAGGGAATCAATGCGAGGCTCTGTGAAAGAAGACTTGCCTGATATTCTGCGCAATAATAGCGACATTGATAGAAACGTGAGAAGAGCTTCGGTGGAGCCGTCCCGCGAGGTTGATTATCTCTCGAATGACTTGAAAGATGCAGCTAAAGCGGGCATACGGCCCAAAAGTATGGTTGTACGTGAGAGCCCTGAGCTTGATAGTATGGTTGAGATAGACTTGAAGAACGCTGCAGAAAGCGAGATTGCAAGTGACGTTGATGGACTATCTCAAAACATCAAGAATGAGGGAAACATATTGCTGGACAGCGAAGAAGAAGCAATAAGTCAAGAGTTTGATGGGTTTGAATCATCGGTTGAGCAGAGCTTTAAACAGGAGATTCAAGTTGGCGAGCAAGACCTTGAAAGTGAAGTTGACAAGCAAGTTAGAAATGAAGAAATCGTTGTTGAAGATGGATTAGAATCTGAAGAATCAAAACTTGAAGGAGACTTAATGACCGATGCCGAGGCTACAGAAGCCGCTGCCGAGAAGAAAGCTGAAGGCGTCTTTGATGGTTTTGAATCATTTTGACTACACATATCTTTCAGCATAAGGTATGCCGTCGGCAATCTGTGATGTGAAAGAATTTACGCCTTGAGATCCAGAGAGTTATTCTCGCGATCTCTCTAAATTGCTATCGGCCAGCTTGCTTCGCTAAGAGGTTGACATAGCTTGGTTGGATGTCAATCGTGAGCTCTTAAGGTACTTCTATAATATACTAATCAGAACGGCGGCAGATGCGCAGTAGAATGCCGCACAAGCGCTCTACTTATTGGAGAGAATAAGGGATCTAGACTGATCAACATGTTAGACGGTATCATCAATAAGATTATCTGCTTTCTCCGCGGCACTCGCTATATCTTCCGCAAGCTGGTTTTCAAATTCTATAGCAGCACTTGAAGCAGTCTTGAGCACGTCTTTATCAACTACTACTTCTAGCTCGTTGATACTATTATCAGCAGCCAGAGCAATGCGCTTTTCGGCTGTGTCAGCAGCTTCGATAGCTTCTTCGTCGAGACCGCGCAATGTGGCTTTGTATGCATTCGCAAGTTTCATCTTGTGATAATTCAGCTCTGATTCCAGCTTATTTTCAAATATTGGCTTATACTCATCACTTCCTTTGTACATAAGTTTCTGCCATTTTTCTGTTTCATTCAAAAAATCGTTTCCCTTAAAGTCTTTAAAGATCTCCTTTTTGCGGATTGGGTGCCAGCGCCATTGATCAAATTTCGCCCAATCGTCGATTGTGCTTGAGACCTTATCGGCTTGTCTAATTTCTTCCGTGATGGTATCTAGATAGGTGTCGAGATGTTTCTGCGCGAGGGATGTAGCCTTCTCTTCAACTATCTTAGCCTGCTTAAAATAGGGGAGGTCAGTATTAATTTCTACGTTTTCAAAGGACCTTGCGGAACGTTCTGCCTCTCTTACAGGGTCGATTTCGGCCCTCTCAATCTGTCTCATTACAGCGGGATTCTGCATCTCTTCAGAAGCAACATTCAACGCGGCATGATCGACCATGCGCTCTAGCCGTGGAGCCTCATCCTCAAGAGCACTAGCAGCCCGCTCGGCCAGTCGCTTTTTGATAGATTTACCAATTAATACAATGCCGGTGAGCGCACCTCCAGCCATCACAGTAGTAGCGATCGGGTGTTGCTTTAAGAATGTTGCCGTTTTACCACTCAATCCACCCGCCGTCGCCATGAGATCCTGGGTCGTTCCAAGCAAGCTGTCAATCACAGTGAATGCAGCTTGTGAAAAACCTGGTACCTGCTGATCTAACTGATCGACGAATGTGATTACCTCTGTTTCTGACTTAACCGCCATAGTGAAGGTGGTTATGAGCAGTTCTGGACTAGCCCAAGGAGCCGCACTGCAGGGATTCTCGAGGAAGAACTGAGCGACCTGGCCAACGTTATATCCTTCATCCTTGAGCCAGGCACTCAGCTCGGCAACTGTGTACTGACAGTCACTATCTCCAGGGGCAGATTCCAACCGGGAGTTGAGAGCAAATAAGGCTCCAAGCAACTCAGAGTTATCGTTTATTTCAGAATTAGGCATGACTGTAATCAAGGCCAATGTTTTCACCCTTTAACAAGAAAGTGTAGCCCCTGTCTATTATCTTATTAAATCCCCTGGCTTGCTTTATCTTTTATGCCATATCGTCATAGAACTTCACCGTGTAGCGACAACCTCGGCAAGAGCATGCAAGTCTGTAGACCCAGGCCCCATTCCGGCTAGGTGATGGGAGTTTGGCAGGAGGACCGGCAGCTGAACCTGATCATGGTCTTTAAGCTGGTCGGGACTATTCATCCCGACGATATTCATTATGACGGGCGCGAGGATGATGGGGCAAGCCACTTCCCCTTGGCAGTTCAACTCAGTGGATTGACACCACAAAGATTTGCCAGCTCTGTGTAAGCCACAACATAGCTGCCAATTGTATTGATCAGTTGGAGCCTTGATTCATGTCGTGCTTGTTCGGCCTGCAGCACATCGGTTTCAGCAGTGATGCCAAAGCGTTGGCGGCTGCGCAAGTCACTGGCAATCAGTTCCGTATGCTTAATATCATTAAGGTAAATACCGATCTGTTTTTTAAGACTCGATAGGTTTAGAATCTTACTTTTGACTTGCATCCGAAGTTGAATTTTTGCGGCTTCAAGCTGGGCTGCATAGGATGTGGCCTGGCGATCTGATGCAATAGCCTGATTTTTAGTTGTATAGCCATCAAAGAGATTCCACGAAAGGGACAGTCCCGCATAGTTACTGAGTATCCCTGAATGCGTACCACTGGCATCGGTTCCTTGGTATGTCACATAACCGAGCACACCAATCGTGGGAAGGATCTGACCTCTGGTCTGATTGGCTGAATCGGTGGCGATTCCTTTTTGCAACACCAACTGCTTGAGTTGCTCGGATCTCTCCAGTGCCATTTGAACCGATTCCCCCTCCGCATATCCCCATTCACGCAAAACAAGTGAATTGAGAACTGGCAGGATCGATGAATCCTCTGCTGTTGATTTCTGCATTGCCGTGCTCAGTTCCAGGTAAGCCTGTTGCTGGCTGGCCACCGCCTCTTGGATACGTGCCTGATAAGAGAGAAGATTTCTGGCCTCTTGGCTCAGTGCATAGCGTGCAAGGCCCCGCTGCTGCACCAGGAGCTTGGTGGTACCGAGCAAGCTTTGTTCAATTGCGATCAACCGCCTCAATTCACCCAGTTGATAGCCACTCAGCAGGTAGGAGCCGTAGCTCTTGAGAACCGCCATTTGGAGTTGTTGGGTGCTTTGATTGGCCTGCGACTGAGCCAGCTTGATGGCTTTCTGGGCACCGGCAATTTGAGGATAGCGACTTGGATTAATGAAATTCCAGGTAATTGTTATGACCGGATAAGCCTGACCATACGTCGATGCAGCCGAGCAGCTACTGCTACTTCCATTAAACGGATTGAACGCCTTACCTGCGGTTGATGGGCTGTTGGTGCACCCAGAGGTAACTGGATTATTGTTGCCAGTGGTGTTAACAAAAAGGTATGAGCTGTTGCTCATCGACACATTTGGCCACCAATTACCGTTCGCTGATTTCAGCGAATAGACGGCCGATTCAACTAGATCGTTCTGGGATTTCAGGTAGGCACTGTTCTGTACCGATAGATCGAGCAACTTTTGGGCGGTAATGGGTTGGGCATTGTCGCCCACCAGTGAATCTGTACGACAGAATTCAAGTGAGGGTATCGCAGCCAAATTACCCACGTTCAATTTAGCAGGCTGACATTTTAGTGCTGCTGTAACCAAAGTTTCGGTTTTCGCAGCTACGCCTGTCGACATTGTCAGAGAGAAAAGTGTACAACTGCTAAGAACACACATTCGCATAAAATTTCCTATCATGACGTCCTCCGATTCAGCTTGACCAAACCTTCTGCGCTAATTTCAAGAATTTGTTCAAACAATGGCATGCCACTCTGGCGATGCAGCACCGAGATATGCAGATCGCAATGCTCATTTAGTAGTTGTAACGCCTGGATGTGCAGGTGTTCCGGAAGGTGACAGGTCGGTTCATCGGTGATGATGATGCTATGGCGCTTAATCAGAGCCTTGGCTAATTTGAATTGCTGCAGCTGACCCAGCGAGAGATCGCGGCTGAATTCATTGATCGGCGTCAACCAGCGCAGCGGTAGTTCATCGAGCACCTCGCCAAGCCCCATGGCAACAGCGGCGTCTTCTAGTGCAGCATCGCTGTAAGAACCTGCTGGATCGATTACATCGCGCAGGTGGTCACCAAACAAACGTAGGTCCTGACTAATCACCAAAACGTTAGCTTGATACAAATTAATTGCCGATTGGTTCCTGAAACCATCGATTAATTGTAATTGCCCTGATGTGGGCCTAAGGTGACCCAGCAAAAGTTTCAAAAGAGTAGATTTTCCTGATCCCGATGGCCCCATAATTGCCAGTGATCCTGGCGAATTGATCTCTAAGCTCACGGGCTGTTTAAACGGTCCATTTAGCCCTGGTGCTAGGTAGGTCAGATTGTCGAACACAAGGCTTCTGATCACCAGATCCTCCTGCACCGGCTCTACAAAGGAGTTGATGTCTCTTATGGCATTCGGTGTCCAATAGGTAGGTAGGGTTTGAAAGATCGAAACCATATCCTGGGTAATCGAATTGAGTGCACCACTAACAATGCCGATGGCAGAATAGATTACTAGCAACGAGCCAACAGATAGCTGGGCAGATCCAGCTGTGGTGCTGCTGCGGTAATACTCAATATAGATGTATGTGTAAAGAAGGCCGGTTGTGATTTTATCGAGAATATCTGTTGTTGCAGCTATCGAACCTGATTTGAGAAGGCTTTTTGCCATGTTCGAGCGAGCATCAGCAAAGTGTCTCTCGAAATAGGACTCTGAATTGGTCATCCAGATACCCCGGATGTTCTTGACTACCGAGTAAATGATGGACTCCAATTGGGATTGCTGCCCCATCAGGCGAATCGCGATATTGGAGCTCGCATAGGTGATAAAAAGGCTCACCAACGAAGGAACCATGCAGATCAGTAGGAGATGCATAATTGCTTGGGAGTCTGTGTAGGCTCCCATTACAATTAAGTTGACCAACAACGAAAAGATCGCCAGGGGGATCGAGACCACCAGGGATTCCAAGGACCCTAAAAAGGCGCTGGCGACTGAAAAGGTCAACCGCCAGCTACCAACATCGCGTTGCGGAAGGTCTTGGGTTTTGGCGTTAAGGAACCTCTCACCAGTGGCGAGTTTGCTGGCCAGGTCTAACTGGCTATTTAAAATTACTTCGTATTGTTGGCTGATGCTGGTAATAATTTGGCCAGAACCTTGGAAAAATAGCGTGGCAATACCAATTAGCAGAACAACTGGAATCTGCCCAGAAGGAACGATGGTGTCAAACAGGGGCTGGTTGAGCAATTCAGCCGCAGCCGCCAACAACACTGGAACGGACCCAAGAAACAGCAACATTCCCAGTTGACTAGTTCGACCCCTGAGTAGCTCTTGTACAAACTGCAATTTGGTCAGTTTGCGTTTAGGCAGTGTATTGGTGATAAAGAAGAGTTTGACATCATCCGGTGTATTGCTAGGATTAACGACCTGAGGGAATCTAATTGCTGGCAGGAATTGATCCTCGCGGCAGGCATACACTAATGGAACAATTTTGCTAAGATCTCGTCTCTTGTAGGTGTTAACATCGAGCGGTTGCAGTGTGAATTCGCTTGCTAACATCATCAGTAACTGTTGGGACGAGAGCGTTTGCTCGGCCGTGAGCTCCTTCATTCGGCCCAGGGCACGGCTCCCCCTGAAGGGGGCCACTTCTGCACACTGGCTCAGTAGGTAAGCGCTGAAACCGGTCGCGTCGAGCCATCCATTTTCCCATGGCTTGGTGTCTAACTCGCCTGCCTCGGTACTTGTTGCCTTAAATGGGTTGTTGAATAGAGTTTGGATCATCGTTGCTGTACCTCAGCCAATTGAAAGGTGGGCAAGGCCGAGAGCACTGCACTGGTACCGTGCTGCACCAGCAATACGTTGATACCCAATGCCTGTAGCCCCCTCAGAATGGGCAAGTGCTTGTCTTCTGGCAGGGAGCTCAGGGCTTCATCAATCAGTAGCAGCTGAGGTTTCATCAGAATTGCCCGCAGAAGGGCAATCATCACCGCCTGGCCAGTGCTAACTGCGCTTTCATCAGCAAGATAACGATTGGCCTGTTCGCGGAACAGGGGTTCGCTTGATAGGCCCAGTGCTTCAAGACAATCTTGCAGGTCTTGAGCATTACTATTTGTGCCCAGCAAGGTGTTGTGCAGAACGCTGTCGTTCAGGATAAACGGATTGCGATCTACAAATTGAACGAGTTGATTTCGTTGGGGATTGTTGACATCACAGATGTCAATACCCCGAATCCGAATGCTTCCTTGAGTAGGCTTTTGCAGCCCAAGGATTAGGTTGAAGAAGGAAGTTTTCCCTGCTCCGGTTTCACCATCCATTCGTACAATAACGGGCTTTTCATTTTTGGAAGAAAGACGCAACTGTAAGTCTTCAAGGATTTTTCCGCTATATTTTGAATACTGAAATGAGAGGTTGATTGCTTCCAGTACTGGTGCCTCAGCTTCTGCTTTTAGAGGTGTGTTGCTTTCCTGCGGTTTGTCTTGCAACAGTTCATTGGCTGTGCTGAATGAGAGTCTTGCACTCTGCAAGATTTCAATAATTTGAGCTAGGGAGCGGACGGGCTGCAGTGCGGTACCGATGATGACATTGACCGCTGCATAAGTACCTGTTGTCAGGTTCCCATTGATGATCAGAATTGCTGAAACCACCAGTAGCAGGGCATTGAGCAATAAGTCAATTGTCGAAAGAAAAAACTCATTCCAGCCGCCATAACGACTGATCTTGAGTTCGGCAATTGATTGGCCTATGTACGATGATGCCAACTCACGTATCATCGCTGTTTGGCATTGCTCAATGATCACCTGTTCTCTGCCAGAAATGAGTTTGAACTCGCTCGCATTTGCGGTGCATTCGGCCTGTCGTTGTAGATAATTGGCCTGGAGATTGAAACCGTAAAACTTGATGCCTACAGTCATAAAGCCACAAATTCCTGCAAGCGAAACCAGAGCTAGTGGCCAACTGGCAACAGTAACTGCAACCAGAAAGATCACCAAATTGAGGGAACCCATCAAGGCCGACAGGGCTGCAGATTGGAAGCCCGAGAGAGCTTCATCAACCTGGTTAAACCTTGATGTGATCAGACCACTGGTTTTATTCACAAAAAAGCTATATGGCGCATCAAAGAGGGACGAAAAAATGCGGAGATTCCAATTGAAGATGTTGATCTGGAGAAAGCGTTGCAGCAGCAGTTGAAGTACGAATATGCTGGCTGCCAGTACTACTGCAAATCCAAGCGTCAAATTGATCAGCCCCTGAGTCCATAACAGGTCTCCCTCCTCCACCACATAGGTCATGAAGACATCTTGAAAGGAAGCTGTCGCCAGGGTGAGTACCGAAATCACCACCGCAAGCAGCACCACAGGGATCAGGACTTCCCGGGTAATTGGCAGAAGTTTTGGCGGCTCCTCCGCCTGGTTCTTGCCCAGCAATGGGGATGTTCCGATTCTATTCGGAATCTGTCGCATGCCCAAGGTGACACCGCTGTAGTAGGCCATGAATTGCTCCCGATTGAGCAACAGACAGCCGTCACTTGGATCAGCAACGGAATATTTGTCGTCCTCAATATTCCAGAGTACACTGAAATGTTCACCTCGGACAAAAATAATGCAGGGAAGGTCCTTCGCTTCTGGCAGGTGTTTACGAGATGGAATCGCCCTAAAGCCATGCCGTTCGGCAAAACTGCATAGATTGCCAATAGTGGTGCCGCCCCGAGTTGATCCGTAATCTTTTCTGACTGCTTCCAGTGTGACTTGTAGTCCCTTTGCAGAAAACAACATCGATAGGCAGGCCAACCCACATTCCGATTCATCGGATTGCAGATCCACCCTGAACGGGGGCTGATAACTCCAGCGGTTCAGCAGCTGGGGAAACTTGCTTATGGGATTGATCACAGCTTCCGAAGGGAGGGGATCAGAAGTTGAATCGGCCTGATCGTGTTGTCGACAATCCTGACGGTTGCCACCCCGCCTGGTCGGAAGCCCCAGGGGGGCTGCCGCCCGAGGGTCCAAACAGGCCTGCCTTGACTGTCTTGTTCGATTTCGACTAGCACGATGTAAGGCAGATCAACTATCGATTGCTGACTGAAACTGTTCGTGAAGCTTTGGGTGGTTTCCGTTGTGCCAAATGCTCTCATCATTTCAGCTTGGGTGGCTGGCGCGTTGCCAACACCGATCACGGTTCCTTTGATATAGCCAAATCGAGTGGGAGGGCTCTCTGTTGGAGAGATTAGAACTGCATCGCCACCATTCACTCGCTTAACGTTGTTTGAACTGATGAGCACAATTGCACGTAGTTTTCCTTTCGACGGCATTACTGTAAACATCACGTCGCCGGGGTTGGCGTAATCGCCAACCTGTTTGCCGATTGAGATCAACTGACCGTTTACAGGTGACCTAATTTGTACGGCCTGCAGGATCGTTTCTCGAAGGCCTGCCGCACTGGCGACGGTGCCAATGTTCTGCTGGGCCATTTGGAAGCGATTGCCAGCATTTTGCTGGCGAATTTGTTTATAGGCGATTTGTTGGGCGTTAAGCGCATCTTCTAGGCCATCTAGTTGGCCGTTCACTTGGGCTAGATTTTGGGCCACGCTGGCCAGATCGTTCACATTGATCAGACGGCGTCGGTAGAGATTGTTTGCTTCCTCCATCATCTTTCTCAACTCAGACTGCCTGCGCCGTAGGGCCGGTCGCTCCGCTTGCAGGCGGCTCTTAGCAAGCCGAAATGCCTCGAGTGCTGTCAATTCGGCACTTTTACCGGATGTCTCACTGTCCTTGGCCAGTGAGATCCCCACTTTGAGTTGGCGTTCGGCACCGCGCAACTGAATGGATTGTTGGCTGGTGTCGATACTCATGATCACCTGCTCAGAGGAAACCAGTGTGTTCACTTTTGCATTGGCAGCTGTGACCGTGCCCCCCTCCTTTGCTTCTACGGAAATCATCCGATCCCCCCGCACTAGCATCCCCGTGCCAGTGACCTCTGAACGAAGTTCCCCGAATATTGACCAACCCAGCAGAGCTAGGGTTAACCCTGCTCCAATCCCTAGTACGGCTTGCAAGGGCTTGGTGACAACCCTTCCAAGTACGTTTGAGAAGGAGGACGTCACAACCTGAAGAACCTGTTTGGCCAGATTATCATTTTTCTGGACTTAGGTGATTGACGGATGGCCAATCAAACACGCGGCCTGTGCTTCCAACGCCACTCCTAGGGCTGATTCAAAGTCCGTCACAAGCGTCCTTGCGGGGGCTGTCAGCATGG
>JBMOET010000029.1:0-15920 GCA_049314595.1 Candidatus Planktophila sp.
ACATAACTGACTCCCTCGTTGGTTAAGAGGAAAGTTAGCATACCCCCCGGGGTATCGTCAAATACCGGTAATTCGTACTGCAGCTAGTGAAACCCCGCCCACAATGATCCATGCCATCAAGCCCATCAACATAGGACGCGGACCAATTGCACGAATAGCCTTCCAGCGAACCCCTGAACCAAGAGCTACTAGCCCTGCACCCAGCAGGAGCTTGCTAGTAAGAACGATGTCATCGTGTAAACGCGTTGGAAGATCTATCGTGTTTTGAAGAATTGCAACAGCGATAAAACCAAGAACAAAAAATGGGATCAAAGGAACTTTTGCATTATTAGTTGCACTTTCACCTTGCGATGTTAAATAGCGACGGTGACGAATCGAGAGAATCAAAACAATCGGTGCCAACAAACACACACGGGCAAGTTTGATTACGACTGCTGACTTAACCGCATCATCACTCCATACTGAAGCCGTGGCAATTACCTGACCCACATCATGAACTGCAGCTCCTGCCCAAGCACCAAAAGTCTGATCACTCAATCCCATCAAGTGACCTAAGAACGGCAGTACGAAGATTGATAACGTTCCGCAGAGTGAAATTAAGCCGATCGCGTAAGAAGTCTCTTCTTGAGTTGCGCGAGTTTGAGGACGAATTGCAGCAACTGCAGTTGCACCGCACACTCCAAAACCCACACCGATTAATAAACCTAACTCACCGGTCATTTTAAATAGTTTAGAAAGACCAAGAATTCCAAAGATGGTGAAACTGACAACAAGAATTACTGTAATAACACCTTTCACCCCGATTGCTTTAAGTGAAATTACACTGACTTGTGCGCCTAACAATGCGACGCCGATGCGCATTAACTTCTTACTGGCAAGGGCGGTTCCATCATTGGCAAAACTTGGCCATGAAGCAAAATTTGCAATAAGAAAACCAAAGGCAACACAAAGGGCTAGTGGGCTAATGGCTGGTTGAAGATTGTGGATTTCAAAAGCAACTGCTACTACGGCAGCGATTAAACCTAAGCCAGGCAGAGTTTTTTTCATTTTAAAGTCCTAACTTCGTAGTCCACGCTGCCAATTGGGCCGATACCTGATCTGTAATTGTGATTTCATCGCGATCAACTAACTTTTCTGGATTAACTCGATTAGAACCAGGTAGGCGCCCACCGGCCTTGCTCACTTCGGTTGCGAAATCTTCTGTGCGTGTATTTGCCCCATCGACAGAGAGTTTTGACGCATCAATTGCTATGACAAAGTGTGAAATTTGTTGTGGCAGTGCATCTTGTTCTGCGGCAAACATGTCGGGAATATTCTTTGACAAAGTAGGTCCAATCAACATTCCAGTTAAGGATTCAACAAGAACTGCAATTGCATATCCTTTAGCTCCGCCAAGCGGGGCTAGCATTCCGGCAAGTGCCTCTTTAGCATCCGTTGTCGGTGCGCCATCTTTAGTAAATGCCCACCCAGGTTCTAGCTCTGCACCAGCTTGTGCTTTGGCTTGAATCTTTCCTCGAGCCACTGCACTAGTTGCTAGATCTACAACAGTTGGTGGATTGGTAGGAATTCCCGCGGCGATAGGTGAAGTGGAAAGAAGTGGTTTGTCACCGCCCCATGGTGGCATTACTGCAGGGCCCGTACTAAATGCGATTCCAACTAAGCCACGATTAATCATTGGCCATACATAAATGCCAAGTGCGCCACAGTGATTAGAACGTCCAACACCAACAGCTGCGATTCCATTGACTAATGCACGTTGCGATGCAACTTCGGCTGCGTGCTGCAACTGCCAATGTCCAAGGCCATCATTGCCATCAAAGACAACAAGGCTCGGTAAATCAGTCACAGTTTTTAACTGCGCCTTTGGATTGATTCCACCGGCTTGCAAACGTGCCAGATAGAAAGGAAGACGCATAAGTCCATGGCTGCCAATGCCCCAACGATCACTTGCAACAATACAGCGGGCAGTCGTTGCTGCCTCTAAAATAGGTACTCCTGCAGCCTCTAGTAATGATTGCGCAGTTTCTATTGCGGTGCCGACAGTTAGTTGTGGCATTAGTTGCTACTTACTTTTAAAGCTCCAACGGCATGGGTGGCAGATTGTGCATTGAGAACAAGAGCGATATTTGAAGCCAGAATTTGATTGATGCGAAGCTGGCTCTCTAACGTAATTCCAGCGACGTGCGGAGTAAGAATCAGGTTTGGAACTGTCTCCATCTCCCCTTTAATCGGCGGCTCAGCAGCGCGCACATCAAGGGCAGCCCCAGAAATAACCTTGTTTTTCAAGGCATCTATGAGATCGGCCTCGTTTATTACTTCTCCCCGACCGACGTTAACAATGATTGCATCAGGCTTCATACGTGCAAAAGCTTTGGAATTCATGACTCCATTAGTCTGCGGATTCGATGGCATGTGGATGCTGACAACATCACTTCGTACTAACACATCGTCAAAAGTTGTAAGTTCCACACCTTGAAGGTTTTTAGCAAAAGGGTCATAGCCAATTATCATGCAGCCAAAGCCTTGCAAAAGTTTGGCCGTTGCTAAACCTGTTGCGCCGCAGCCTAATAAACCCCAAGTAAGTCCTGATAGTTCACGTCCGGGGCTGCGTACCCAACCACCTGCACGAGTTGCGACATCGTGTCCAGGAATATTTCTTAAAAGAGAAAGCGCAAGACCTAAAGTTAATTCGCCAACACTGACAGCGTTAGCACCCAGGCCTGCCACAACAACAATACCTGCAGCATCAGCGGCCTTTACATCGATGTTATCTAAGCCGACACCCGCGCGTGCAATAACTTTAAGGTGTGGAGCGGCAGCAATTACATCGGCCGTAACTTTCGTACGATTTCGAACAACTAATGCTGTTGCATCTTTAAGTGATGCTTTAAGTTTTTCTGGATCTTTCCATAAATCATCATCACGGTGAATAGGAAAACTCCCCTCCAGGTCTTGGAAGGGAGTTCCCCATACATCTTCAGAGATAAGAATCATTATGCAGAAATATACAACTTAGTGAAAGTAAATTCACGGTGTCCCATGACCTCTGCAGTGCACAAACGACCATTAACGGTCTTGTAGATAACATCCATCATCATGTCGCCGGCCTTCGTTAAGTCATACTCATAACGAAGTAAGCCAGATACATCTAGATCAACGTGCTCTTTCATAGAGTTTGCTGTCTTGGTATTAGCAGTTAGCTTCAATACCGGCACAATCGGATTGCCAATAACGTTGCCTTGTCCCGTTGGGAACAAGTGAATAACCGCGCCAGCTGCTGCCATCAGTGTGATGCACTCCGCTGCAGCCGAGGAAGAGTCCATAAAATACAGACCTTTCTTAGCTGGATCTGGAGCCTGAGCTGGCTTTAGAACGCCAACTACAGGGACCGAGCCGGTCTTAGCGATATTGCCAAGGGCTTTTTCCTCAATAGTTGTTAATCCGCCGGCGATATTTCCCTGTGTTGGCTGTGAACCTAATAAGTTAGCCCCGGTTGATTCAATAACTTTGATGTAGTTGTCGTACGTAAGTTGGAACAAATCACGGCAAGCATCATCAATGCAACGATCTGCAATCAAATGTTCGCCGCCAGTGAGTTCAGAAGTCTCACCAAAGAAAACGGTTCCACCCGCTGCAACCCAGCGATCAACGGCTTGAGAAGTTGTTGGGCAAGAGCCAAGTCCAGATGTTGTATCTGACTCTCCGCACTTGATGGACATAATCATGTCACCCATCTCAGTTGCTTCGCGTTCCAAGGCCGATGCATCTTGTAAGAACATCGCTGCAACTCGACTAGCTTCGGCAATTACTTGCAGATCGCCTTTACCTTCGATTGAGAACGCTGCAACTGGCTTGCCTGTGGCTGCAATGCCATCGGCAACTTTCTGAGTCCATTTTGGTTCGATACCAATTACAACTACGGCAGCGACGTTTGGATTCATACCAGTACCTATAAGTGTTTGGAAAGTTAGTGCTAAATCTTCACCGAACTGTAAACGTCCGTATGCGTGTGGAAGTGCAAGAGTGCCTGGAATAACTTTTGCAACAGCCTCTGCAGCTGCATTAGAAAGATCATCAAGGGGCAAGATAATGACGTGATTGCGGATACCCATAGTGCCGTTTTCGCGGCGGTATCCCATTAAGCGCGGCTTGCTTCCCATCGATAACTCCTCATGTTGTGTGTATGGATGTAATCACCTTTTTTGATTGCTGCGGATGCAAGACCAACCTTGATGCCATACTTAATGATTGCATCGCCTTCAGCTAGGTCGGTAAGAGCGAACTTATGACCAAGAGGAATCGCGTGATTTAAAACCGCGCTGCTCTCGGTGCCTTCTTTTACAGAGCGCCCCTGAAGGGTGCCTGGTTGCAGATCCGTCATCGCCACGGCAACGTTGTCGCCGTCGTGATGGAGTAAGAACTGCGGTGGAGTAATTGCCATAATTGACTCGCCTCTCGCGTTGTTCAATGGGTAGTGGTCTGACCTCTCGCCGGAGTCTAGGCCAGTTGAGCGTGTTTCGTCTAGGCCTTTGCTCAAATTTCCCTAAGTGGTCTAACCTGTTGCTATGAAAGCAGAGCTTCGTTACGGCATTATCGGCGCAGGCAGCATGGGCCGTGAGCACATGCAGAACATTCGAATCATGGGTGGGGCGATCATTACCGCTATTAGTGATCCACATGGGCCATCACAAGAGGCGGCCTTGGCACTTGCCCCTGGAGCAGCAGTCTTTAACGATCACCGAGCCCTACTAGATAGCGGATTAGTCGATGCCGTCGTTATCTCTACTCCCAATGACACGCATGCCGAGGTCTTAAAAGATGCCTTAGCTAGTGATGTTGCTGTCTTTGTCGAAAAGCCACTTGCCACAACGATCGAAGATTTGAAATCTATTGTGCAATGGGAGTCCAAGCGAAGTGCACTTACATGGATGGGACTTGAGTATCGCTTTATGCCACCGGTTGCCGAAGCAATTGCGCGGGCAAAAGGCGGCGCCGTTGGGAAAGTTCAGCAAGTATCGATTCGTGAGCACCGTGAACCTTTTTATCCAAAGGTAGATAACTGGAATCGATTTGCAGAACGCACTGGTGGAACTTTAGTTGAGAAATGCTGCCACTACTTTAATTTGATGGACATAGTTATTGGTCAAGAACCAATTCGAGTCTTTGCGTCGGGTGGACAAAGCGTCAATCACTTAGAAGAAAAGTATGATGGAAAGCAAGCCAATATGTTGGACAACGCCTACGTTGTTCTTGAATATGCAAATGGTGCGCGTGCAATGCTCGATTTATGTATGTTTGGCGAGGGATCTTTCGATAAAGAGATCCTGACAATCGTTGGTGATGAAGGAAAAGTTGAATCTTTCTTGCCGTCACAAACTCTGCGCACATCCCGCCGTGAAGATTGGGGTACACGTACGGGTTGGGGTATCGGTGAAGGTACAGGCAAAGGTAGTGAGATTAAGTTTGTTTATGATTTAGATGTCAAATATTTAGGCCACCATTATGGAGCCTCATATATTGAACACGTAAAGTTCCGTGATGCGATTCTTAACTCGACTCCAGCCGAAGTCACTCTGCATGATGGCGTAACAAGTGTTGTGACTGGTCTTGCGGCTCACAAGAGTATTAACGAGGGCAGAGTGGTTGAGATTAAAGAGTTGTGGGGCTAATTACCAGCTAGACCAAGGCTTGGCATAGGTATCAACCACCTCGGCTAGGGCTTCAAGGCGAGGGATTGATACTTCGCGCAATGCCTTAGGAATATCTGATGAGCCAACAATATCTGCCCACACTGCGCGGCCAGCTAAGAATCCACTGGCGCCACCGATTGCACATGCCTTAACGGCATCTTTAAAGAATGGCTGCTTCACGCCATTGGAAAGTACAACCCATGGAGCTCCAATCGCCTCTGAGATTCGCTCTGCATTCTTTGTAATTGCAGAAAGATCGCCCTCGCCATGAAAAGGAACCTCGGCTTTATATAAATCAGGTTTCCATGTTGCAGCCTCTTTAGCTGCGATTATCAACTCTTCTTCACGGTTAAAGTTTTTGGATGTATCGGTTGGGGCTTTAACAATGATTTCTATAATCGATGGCAGGCCGGAAACTGTGCATAGTTTATTAAAATCCTCTACAAGCTGGGCGCGTACATCTGGCGATTCATCGTTGCGCCAAAGAATAAGAAACTTTAAACCAACACTGCCGATATCGCGCATACGAATTGGATCTACTTCTGGATCAATCGCAGTATCTGTAGCAGCTCCTCCTGGGGGGCCTACTAGCAAATCTGCTGCAGCGATCAGCCCGCAACCAACAGTGAGCGCTTTCTGATTAATAATCGCATCGATGCCAAACTCTTGATCTACAAGTAATGCAGATGCAAAGGGCGATAGCTCGCGTGCAACATCTACTTTGAACTGTGTTAGCTGTGAATCTGGCACGGGAGTTGATTGGTGGGCGGCAAACATTCCGCGCAACGCTTCACGTTGATCAACTGCAACCATTGCAAGGGCACCTGATGGGCGTGCTAATTTAGTTAAAGGTGCTCTCATGGTTGTGCCTCCAGGTATGCATTGAGTTCGATTGTCGTTGGAATCATTGATTGTGCATCTAGCCCTCGACAAGAAAGTGCTGCAACTGCATTAGCGCGCCGCATCGCAACTTGTAAGGGGTAACCTTGAATTAACTGCGCAACTAGGGCGCCATGAAAAACATCTCCAGCCCCCAGAGTGCTCGTTACATCAACGGTGAAGCCAGGTGTGCTTAATAAGCCTGTTTCAGCCGAGAAACCAGTGCTGCCGGCCGAGCCTTGAGTGGCTACAACGATATTTCCTGCCTTTTTCGAATCTCTTTCAAGAGCTTGGCCAAGATCTGTATCTGGATATCGCAAGGCCATTTGGCGATCAGTCGGAACAAATAAATCAACGGTTGATGCATCAAATGTCTCAGCTTCATAGCCTGCATCGAATGAAATTCGGGGGCCAGTGCCACGAGTGATTCCTAGCTCAGATAGACGAGTAACCCCAACATGGTCTACATGCACCCATTGTGCGTGCGAGATGAAATTCTTGGCAGCTTGATTTACTGGAGCTTGGGCTATTGGCTGACGCGTACTAATTGCACGAGTGTTGTGTTCTTTGGAGGCCACAATCACACTGCCAGCTGTAGCTGATCCTCCAATTGAAAGCCCTGAGGTATCTACCCCTTCATGTGCAAATATTCTTAAGACTTCAGCACCATCTGCATCGTCTCCTATAGTTCCAACGATTGCAGTCTTAACTCCAAGGCGAGCAAGTGCAACTGCAGCTACTGCCGCTGGTCCCCCGCCGGCACGGCAAACTTCTTGTGCAACAACTCTCTCATCTTCACTTGGGTATGTATCTACAAGGGCAATGGTGTCAATTGTGATAACACCACAACAAACAACCTCTATCTCGCTCAACCTTTATTCTTTTCCTTGGCATGAGTTAAGGCAACTGCGCGTGCGCCCGTAATATGTTGCAACGTTAACTTTGATGCTAAATCTCCATTGCCAGATTCGATCGCACTCAGAATTGCATTGTGCTCATTGCGTGAAACGGTAGATCTGCCAGGTAGACGTAAAGTGGTCTCCATTGACATCTTCATAACATCCTGTAAGACGTTCAGGGTCTGATTAATGAATCGATTACCAGCAATTCCAACAATAGTTAAGTGAAACTTCGCATCTAAAATCTGAAGTTGATCGAAATCGATTGGAGCTATCGCTGTGACAGTTTCAATTTGGTTTAATGTCGCTCGCAGCAGGCGAATATCTTCCTTAGAAGCCTTATCGGCAGCCCACTTTGATGCTGGTACTTCCAAGACTTCGCGTGCATCAAATAATTCATTCAGACCATGGGTGGTGGACATCATTGAAGCTCGAAGCTCTTGAGCAACGATTGGTTCTTGAACAAAAGTACCTTGTCCATGCTTGATCTGAACCAAACCTTGCGCCTGCAAAATATGTAACGCTTCGCGCAAACTTGGTCGGCTTACTTCTAGTAGATCAGCCAGTGATCTCTCTGGTGGCAATCGATCTCCTGGATGAAGCTTTTGAATATCGATCAATTCAATTAATTGTGATGCGATCCGACCGGCGCGCTGAGGCGTAAGTGAGGTATCAGTCGTCATTAATTATCCCTTCACCGCACCAGCAGTTAACCCAGCAACGAAAGTACGCTGCATCGTCAAATACATGATGACCATAGGAATCGACGCTACCATCACCGCCGTAAAGAGCATGCTGTAACTCGTCGCATATTCGCCACGGAAATCAATAAGAGTTAGTGGGAGCGTCTTTTTATCTAGTTCGCTTATCAGCATAAGCGGGAAAAGTAAGTCATTCCAGCAAATCACAAATAGGAAGATACCCGTGGCAGCTAGGGCTGGACGACACAAAGGCAATGCAAGTGAGCGATAAATGCGCCAGTGCCCGGCACCATCTATGGCGGCGGCTTCAAACATTTCACGTGAAAGATCTTTGAAAAAAGCCGTCAAAATGAAAATAGCAATTGGAAGCGTGAGTGCAATGTTTACCAGAATCAATCCCAGAAGAGAGTTAGTTAAATGAAGCTGCACAAATAGGTGGTAGATAGGAATAATATTTACTTGGCCAGGAATGGCAAGTCCTAATGCAAAGAGCAGAAAGAGAAATTTTCCTGTAACCGTTGTTGATCGAGCAATCATGTACGCAGCCATGCTTGCAAACAAAAGAGTGAGCGAAACTGAGAATATCGCAACAATTACGCTGTTCTTAAATGGTGTAAATACATTGCCAGTCTCGATCAATGTTTGAAAATTCCTTAGACTCCAGTGCTTTGGAAGAGCCAGGGGTTTTGTGTAAATCTCTAGGTCATCTTTGAATGTTCCGAGGATAACGATGGAGCTTGGAATTAGTACTGCCGCAGCAAAGAGTGAAAGTAATGTCGTTTTAAATACTTTATAGAACATTATTTCTCCCCCGTGTTAATGCGGAGCGTCCGACGTTGAAGATAGGTCAGCAGCAATACAACAAATACAAGAATTATGGATTGCGCAGATGCATAGCCCCACTTATAACTGGAGAATGCCGTGTTATAGATCAAGGTCACAAGGACATCTGAAGAGTTCAGTGGTCCACCTTGAGTCATAGAGTAGACAAGATCGAAGGCTCTAAAAGTTTGGATAGTTGTATATGCAACTACCACTGCCGTTGTTGGTAATGCCATTGGCCATGTGATGCTCTTGAACTGTTGCCAACGTGAAGCGCCATCAACTTCGGCAGCCTCATAAAGCTCTTGCGGAATCTGCTGCAAGCCAGCGACGTAGATAACTACCATTTGGCCGGTATGAAACCAGATCTGTGTAAGTGCAATCGCATAGAGAGAATACTTACCGTCTCCCAGCCAGTTTAAAGCTAGCCCATCTAGGCCAACGGCTTTAAACAGCGCATTGATAAAGCCAAAGTTTGGATCATAAAGGAAAGTCCAGATCAGACCGACTGAAACCGACGATAAAATTGTTGGAAAGAAGAAGACGATTCGCAGTGCAATCGTGGTTTTGGTGTTCTTCAACAGAAATGTTGCAAAAAGCAGAGCAAGTAGCGTTTGGAAGATTACGACAATAAATGAAAAGCGAAAGTTGTTGCCGAGCACTTTCATGAATAGATCGTCATTTGTAGCAAGATAAGTAAAGTTGTGAAGTCCTACGAATTCAGGCTTAGTGACGCCATCCCAACGGTGAAATGAATAGTAGACATTTGAAAGCGATGGATAAAGATAGAGAAATGAGTACAGAGCAAATGCCGGAAAAGCCATGGCAACCAGTATGCGGGACTCCGTTTTTTTGATATTAATTCTACGCAACCCAGTAACTCCCTTGCCGCCTTTGACGGCAAGGGAGTTCTGGTTAGTGAGCGTATTACTGATTAAGCACCAAGACTTTGCTTGATTGTCTTAGATGTGTCAGTCAACGTCTTCGTAATGTCTGCACCGCCACCGATAGCAATTAATGCATCTTCCAGTGGGTTACGGACTGTACCGACGTTTACGAACAAGAAGCGTGGAGCAAGTAATAGCTTCTTACCCATGATGTCAGATGTATTTAGAAGATCTACGTTAGCTGCATAGTCAACGTTGATAATGGATACATGCTGTGAAGTTCCAACTGCATATTCTTGTGCGATTGGAGCTGTTGCAAGGAATGACAAGAAGGCATTTGCAATGCTCTGGTCACGAGTTGTTGACTTAGCATTTACGCTGAGAATGAAAGTGTTGTTAGTGATTCCTTGATACAAAGGCTTTGTATCAACAGTAATCAATCCCATCATCTTCATCTTGCCCTTCATATCTGGATTCAACTTGGTAACTGTGCTCATTCCAAATGTTCCAGTTGGATAGATAGCAGCCTTGCCTGATGCAAAATCTGCTGGCGCAACAGTGTCGTTGTAGCCAGTAACGTTATCTGGGAAACAACCAGCATCATTCATTGCCTTGTACTTCTTGGCAATGTCAACGAACCAGTCAGATGTGAGATCTGCTTTGCCTGTGTCGATTGCGGCAATACGTGAAGTCAAAGTTGCTAGGTCAGGGGCAGAGTTCATCAAGAATGAGTTCATGATCTGTCCAGCGTTTCCACGAGTGGCAGCTGGCCAAGCAAATGGAATTATTCCCTTAGCTTTAGCAGTCTTACAGAATGCCAATGTCTGTGACCAAGTAGTTGGAACTGTCCAACCATTCTTAGTAAACATTTCTGAGTTATACAGTGGATTGTTAAATAGAGACTGGTATGGAACTCCATAAACTCGGCCACCTACTGTTGCTGGCGTCAACGCGCTAGCAATAACGTTCTGGCTTACATAGCGGTTGCTTGAAATATCTTTCAACAATCCACCTGCCATAAACTGATCAAACTGTCCGCCACGGCTAGTAACAAAAATTGCAGCTTTCTTGTTAACGCTGATCTTTGCATAAGCCAAGTTGGTGTAATCAACAGAGTTCATGATTACCTGGTTGATATGTACGCCAGGGTTAAGTGCTTCAAACTTATCGATAATTGATTGAAGTACTACCTTGTCTTCTGGACGCCAGTGGTGGAATTCAATTGTTCCTGCTTGGGCCTTAAGGGCAGCAACTGGCTTTGCAGAACTTGAACCAAGACGTACACGGGTCCACGTAAGTTTGCCATTTGATCCCATAGTACAAATCAGGGATGTTGTGCTCTGTCCGGTACTGATGCCTTCTGTTGAGCAGGTCTTACCGAATACTTCTCCAGATGCTGATGCTGATGGAAGCGTTGTAGCTACAAGTGCGAATGCAACTGCTACTACTGCTCCAAAGCGACGTGCACTGAAGGTTGTTATTCCTTTAGCTTTCATCTTTGTAGTCCTTAGCTGTCGAGGGTTTGAGGGTTGACTTACCATTCTGTGAGGGGGATCCCTAACTTCTGTGCCATTGAACGAATACCTGGACGCACATCGATCCATGAAATGACCAAGTGGTGCGGATATCCGCCAGTGACTATTCCATTCACTAAAGCAGCTGCGTCGGGTTGAGTGACAACAGTTGCTGTATTGCCTTGGAAGTGATTGGGAGCAGGGATTGATTCCCCTCGGCTCACAACCATGCGAAGACCCGTGCGGTTGCTCGGATCCACATCCCGATCAATACGAAACAGTGTTACTGGTCCGGTCTTGAGCGGAAAATTACCTGCAACGCCTAGTTTGCGATTGCAGTGGATTGATTGAGTGGCATTTGTTGGATCGGCAGCTAACTTTGTCGCCGCAGATCCGCAGTGCCATAAACGAACTAAACCTTGTGCTGCATCTAAATCAACAATATCTACAAGATAGTTTTCATCAGATCCAAGAGATTCGCAAATCATCATTGTTACTGCGCCCATTACGTCGCGTTCGCAGGTTGTAACAGTTCCACGATCTGAAAGTCGACCAAGTGAAGAACAGATGCATGCGCCAAGATCGGTTGGAAACTCTGGCCAGCATCGAATTGCAATTGCATCCAACGACTCTTGCTGACGCCATTCATCTAGTGCAACTTCAACTCCAGATACTTTCTTGGCTTCATCAACATTAACTGATGCAAGTGATGGTTGGGCCGCAACTGCGCGCGCGTACGCTAATTCACGCGCATCATCTTTTACTTCGGAGATTTTTCCAAATGCATCATCAATAGTAATTTGGCGAACATCCAAACCAAAGAGTTTCTGCAACTGTGGGCCATCAAATACACACGGAGTAAATCCATTTGGTGCATCTCCTACCGCACCGATCTTCTTACCTTTTAGCCATGCAAAGGCGGCATCAACTTTTTCGGTTGGAGCAAATTCGCCGGTGACTTCCTTAGGCGCATATGCAGTAGGAAGATTGCCTGCGAGCGCTGCTGTGATCGCCTCGCGCACTGCAGGTTCATCGGCATTGCCATGAATATGACGAATCGATTGTCCAACATTCATCAGAGCATGTGCAGCAAGATTTACTCCACACATTGAATTCAATTTAAGCCGCTCACCCACTGCCCCGGGTTCACGCATCGACCATCCAAGAATCGGACCTTTCACATTTCCTAAAAGATCTACTGCAGGTGATGCATCTGAAAATGAGGCCATAAAGAGAATATGAAGATCGGCTGCAGGTAGTTGTACAGCAGCTACGTCCTCAGGGGTCATGACGAGTTCGGCTGGTCCGACCACTTGGGCTCCAAGCTCAATCAGCAAAGCCCTAGCACTATCAAAATTTGCCTGCGCACAGGCCAGATCAAATGTTGGACGCGCTAATGCGACCAGAGCGACAGTGCTCATTCAACCCCCAGTGGTAAGACCTCTTGGCAGAGTGTGCTACCAAAGACCTGAGTCGTCAATCAAATTGCGGGTATTTTGCGATTCGTTACCGGACTGTAATGCTAGCTAGCGGTGCAGAAGAAAGGCCCTTTTCCTGCCATTGACGGTAAAAATGGGCCAATCAGGATCATTGGTTAGAAGTGTGGGGCTAACCCCCGTGGCCAGAATTGTATCTTCGGCCTTAAAGCCCTTACCTGTTGGATTCCATGCGATTGCTTGGTTCTCGGCTATTAGACGCGTTGTTGCTGAATTAGCTGGCCAATCTCTGGGTAAGAATCCAGTGGGACCTCCTTGATGGTGGCGCTTCCACTCATCGTTATCGAAACCATTAGCGGGATAGGCGGCAATTGCAGCATTAATCGGAGAAGAAAATGGTTGACCAACAACCGTGGCATCCAACATTGCAGCTTCAACGTTAAAAATCGATTCATATTCGTGAATCATCGACTCACTCACTTCGCCAAATGTAACGATGCGTGTTAGCGATGCAATCAAACCTTTTCGCTTTGCGCAGATTGATGCAGATACTCGATCGCCAACCACAGCATCTGTTGGAAGCGGATGTCTGAACTTATGGACACGATCAGAACCGGCGACACCCAAGAATGAAATCTCTAAATCAGATTGCCACAATGCATGTGTGATGAGACCAGCGACATCGATTTCGCGATCACTGCTCTCCACTTGTTTTAACGCACTGCCCAAAGCAACTGCTGCGTCGACACAGATTAATTTAAAACGTGCTACATCCTCATCGACAAGTGAAGCTCTAAGAATTTCAATCTCAGTTCCAAGGTTTATTCGATCTGCACCAGATTGGTCACTTCCAACTTTTGGTCCGGTTGGAAGTAAGGGATCTCTGCTCTGCCACCAATCAATAGTTTGTACTTCTATACCTTGCGGAAACTCTTCGACTACCAAACGTGGGGCTTCAATTACATTGGTTATGGCAGTTACTGAATCTCTAGTAATAATCAGATCAAAGCACGCTGCATCAATGGTTGTAGGCACATGCGCACGTCCGGCAATCGCCCACGATAAGTTGGGATTACCGCGTAAAACAAGGCTTTCTAAGCCATGTTCGGCGATTAGCCCGCGTAGCTTCTCAATCCGCTCATCAAAACCACTCATATGCCTGATCCTATAGCCGACCGGCTTGATGCACTCGCTTTAGAAACTCTTGGGTCTTTGGATTCTTAGGGCTATGAAGAACCTCTTGCGCGCTACCGCGTTCTAGAATATTTCCAGACTCCAAGAAACAGACTTCATCGGCAACTTGTGTTGCAAAGCCCATCTCATGGGTTGCTAAAACCATTGTCATCCCATCACTTTTTAAGTCGCGAACAATGCTGAGAACTTCATTGACCAAAACTGGGTCTAGCGCCGATGTAATCTCGTCGAGCAACAGCAAGCGTGGATTAATGGCAAGCGAACGAATGATGGCCACACGTTGCTGTTGTCCTCCACTTAATCGATCTGGATATTCATCGGCCTTATCGGCTAAATCAAAACGCTTCAGCAGTTTCGTAGCCGACTCAATCGCTTCCTCTTTGCTCTTGGACTGCACCTTCATAGGCGCAAGCGTGATGTTCTCTAGAACCGTCTTATGTGGAAAAAGATTAAATGATTGAAAGACCATTCCTAGTTTGCGTCGAACTTCATCGACATTAATCAACGGATCAGAGATCTCTACGCCATCTAGAAATATCTGACCATCATCAATTGATTCCAGCAAATTAATGCAGCGCAAGAGCGTTGACTTGCCTGATCCAGATGCTCCAATCAAAACTGTAGCTGTATGTTCTTGTACTGATAATGAGAGATCGTTAAGAACTAGCTCCTTACCAAAAGATTTGCGAATGTGTGAGAGCTCCAGTACGTGCTGCATTAGATTGCACCCTCAGCATTTTGGGCACTTGTGCGTTGCCTGATTGCACGATCTGTATACCGCGTCATAGGAATCGTTATGAGCAAAAAGAGGATTGCAGCGACAACATATGGAGTGTAATTAAAGGTACGGCTGGCATTAATTTGTGCCGCTCGAACCGCATCCGTAACCCCGAGAATGGACACTAAACCCGTGTCTTTTAGCAGTGAGACAAAGTCATTTAATAGTGGCGGAACTACTCGGCGGATGGCTTGTGGCAACACCACGTAACGCATAGTTTGGCCAGAGGTCAGACCCAGAGATCGAGCCGCGGCCCGCTGGCTAGGGTGAATAGATAAAATTCCGCTGCGGATAACTTCGGCAACATAGGCCGAATATGTCAGGACTACCGCAACGGTTCCAAGAAAAATGACGTTACTGGAGATACCAGTCAAACGCAGTGCCGGAACTCCAAAACCCACAAGCAAAATAATCAAGATAAGTGGTGCCCCACGGAAGATATCAACGTAAGCGGTAGCTAGAAATCTAAATGGGGTCAGCGCTGGAGATTTAGTAGTCCGCATGAGCGCTAAACCAAGGGCAATAACGCCAATACATGCCCCACCAATAAAGGTCAGTTGCAGATTGATCCAAAGACCTGCAATTACTGTTGGAAATACTTCGCGGCCATAACCAATATCGAAGAAGGTTTTCTTAACGATTTCCCAGCCAGGTGATGTCACAACGATTGTAAGTAATGTTCCGATAACAATGATGGATGAAACTGCGGCAATCAAAGCCTGCCTGCGACTTATACCTTTGCGCGCACGTGCTCTCTCTAATTCACGAGAGCTTGGCGACCAAGCAGAGTTAATTCGCTCTGACATGGCCGCCAAACTACCGTCTTTACTATTCTTTTTCGCTTATGGCTTTAATACTGGCGCGCCAGCATCAGTTGCAAGCCATTTATCCGTGATTGCAGCCAGGGTTCCATCGGCAGTAATTGCATCAACTGCTGCAGATACACATGAAGTTAACGCGTTGTCCTTTGAAAGTAGGAGTCCGAATTGATCTCCAGAGCCAGTTGAAGGCAGCTGACCGACGATCAAGCCGTTTGTAACCTCAACACCAGATAGATAGAAAGCTGTTGGAAGATCTACAACTAGCCCATCAATCTGACCATTCTTAAGTGCAGATACTG
>JBMOET010000030.1:0-14261 GCA_049314595.1 Candidatus Planktophila sp.
TACAACTGGTGCTGCTACAACTGGTGCCGGTGATTGAACTCCATCGGCTATTACTGCAAGCTCTGCGCCTACTGGAACGGTTTGATCGATTTGAACAAGAATCTTTGTCAGTGTCCCGGCAACAGGGGATGGAATTTCGGTATCAACTTTATCGGTGGAAACTTCAAGGAGTGCTTCATCTACATTGACATGATCGCCCTCGGCTTTTAGCCAACGCGTAACAGTTCCTTCACTAACGCTCTCACCGAGCGCCGGCATCTTTACGGAAAATGTCATTATTTTCTCTCCTTGGTTATCCGTGTGCGTGAAGCGGTTTGCCTGCAAGTGCCATGTGAGCCTCACCCATTGCCTCTGAAAGCGTTGGATGTGCGTGAATCAGAGATGCGACATCAACTGCCCGCGCCTCCCAATTAAAGATTAATTCAGCTTCTGCTAATAGCTCACCGACGCGCGCACCAACCATGTGCACGCCAAGGATTGGGCCATCTTTTTCAGCGATTAACTTAATGGAGCCCGCAGTATTGAGAATCTGCGCCTTACCGTTTCCGGCTAAGTCATAAGTGAGTTCGACGACATCATGTCCACGCTTTTTAGCTTCGGCAGTTGTTAAACCAACAGAGGCAACCTCAGGATCTGAGTACGTAACACGTGGAATTCCATCGTAGTTGATGGCGCGGGGATTAAGTCCGGCAATCTCTTCGGCAACCAACATGCCCTCAGCAAAGCCAACATGGGCTAATTGCAGGGTTGGAATAAGATCTCCCACGGCCCAAATTCCGGGAACATTTGTACGGCACTTTTCGTCAACTAGAACATATCCGCGATCCATTGTTATGCCGGCAGCTTCATAGCCAAGGTTTGCAGAGACTGGACCACGGCCAACAGAGACCATAAGAAGTTCGGCAGAAAATGTTTTGCCGTCTTCTAAAGTGACAGTTACGCCATCCTTGTTTTTAGTAAGTGATTTGAAAAATACGCCAAGCTCAAAGTTAATCCCACGCTTTCTAAATGCCCGTTCTAACTGCTTGCTGGATGACTCATCTTCTAATGCAATCAAATGAGGAAGGCCTTCAATGATGGTTACTTCTGAGCCAAAGGATTTCCAGACTGATGCAAATTCGCAACCAATAACTCCGCCACCTAAAACAATGACACTCTTTGGAACGTGATCAAGTTTAGTTCCGTGATCAGATGTAATTACTTGAACACCATCAATCTCAAGTCCTGGAAGCGTCTTCGCATACGACCCAGTTGCAAGAACAATATTTTTTCCAGTGTATGTCTGGCCATTGACTTCAATAGTATTTTTTGAGGTCAATTTTCCATGACCTTCTACGTAAGTAATCGAGCGAGACTTAACTAAACCTTGTAGACCTTTATGAAGTCGGGAGACAACACCATCTTTATAACTATTGACCCCTGCCATATCGATTCCATCAAAGCTTGACTTAACACCAAAGCGAGCGCCTTCACGGGCGCCATCGGCGATCTCGGCGCTATGCAACAGGGCCTTTGTCGGAATACATCCGCGGTGCAGACACGTACCGCCGACCTTGTCGGCTTCGATTAAGACTACGGAGAGTCCAAGTTGAGCACTTCTCAGGGCACAGGCGTAGCCGCCACTGCCGCCACCTAAAATGACTAGATCAAACTCAGACACGTATTGAACCTCCCGGAAGACAGGGCTCTATCTTGCCGTACGGAGTACGAAAGTACCCAATGATCAGTTTTATGCCTTTTCAGCCAAGGTCACTAGTGAACGCATGGCAATACCCGTACCGCCAACCGGGGTATAGCCATGGGCCGATGCCGTATTAAAGGCAGGACCTGCAATATCTAGGTGCAGCCATGGCAGATCTGCACTGATGAACTCTTTGAGGAATAGCCCGGCAACTAACATGCCACCACTCTTATCTCCGATGTTTGCCATATCGGCAACTGGTGAATCTAGAGATGCGCGAAGCTCGGCAGGAAGGGGCATTGGCCAGAACTGCTCTCCACTTGCCGTAGCGGCATCTAAGAATTCGGCAGAGAAGGATTCGTTGTTTGTCATGACCGCACTTGTGCGGGTACCCAATGCAATAACTTGAGCGCCAGTCAAGGTTGCAACATCGATGATCCCATCAAGTTTATTTTTGCTGCTTTGCGCCTTAACCAATCCATCGGCTAAAACTAAGCGACCTTCGGCATCTGGATTTAGAACCTCGATAGTTTTGCCACCGAATATTGTGATGATGTCACTTGGACGAGTTGCCTTATCACTTGGCATATTTTCAGCAAGCGGCGCCCATGCCTCAATAGCAATAGGAAGTTTCAACGCCGCGATCGCTAACGTTGCTGCGCACACGGCTGCAGCTCCGCTCATATCTGATTTCATAGCTTCCATGCCTAAGCCCGGCTTAAGGTTTAGGCCTCCAGTATCAAAGGTGATTCCTTTACCGACAAAGGCAAAGCGTTTCTTTACCAACTTCGGTGAATAAGAAATGTGCAGAAGTCGCGGGGGATTAGCCGAACCCTGTCCAACGCCAACAATTCCACCAAAGCCCTGTGCCTTAAGTTGCTTTTCATCCAGGACGCTGACGCTCAAACCGGCCTTAGCGCCGCCAGCTGATTTCACTGCGGCAATAAATTTTTTAGAAAAAGAATCAGGAGTTAAATGACTAGGTGGTGTGTTGATCAGATCTCTTACTAAGAATGTGTAGTCAGCAATTATTCTTGCGCGTGTCATCGCTGATTTAGCTTCAGCCTTACTTGCTAATTTGCTGTAGACCGTAATGCTCTTGATGGCTGCTTTATGTTCAGATTTTGAAGAGCCGCGAAACTCATTGAAAACATATGCGCCAAGGGCAGCGCCTTCTGCCACGGCTGCCACACTCTCTAAAGAATCTGACGGCAGGGCGAAGAATGCACCAGTTGAACCATCTAAGGCGCGAGATGCAGCACCTGCTGCACGACGCAAAACTTCGTGTGAATAGTTAGCAGCCTTCTTGCCAAGACCCGTAAAGACCATCATCCGAACCGTTGTGCCAGGCACCTTAATAACTTCATCGGCTTTGCCTGTGGCGCCCATCTCAACTAGCGAGGCCAGAATCGATTTAGTATCAATAGCTAAGTCGCCAGATTCAATAACTAAGCCCGTCTTTGAGTTGGTCGCTGCCAGTCCAAGTACAAGAACTTCATCTTTGATGACGCCGTCGGAGATCTTTAGTGTGGTCATGGCTATCAGCGTAGTAGATGTCGCGATAGGTTTGCACAATGAAGACCTCGCCTTTACATGATAAACACCTGGCACTAAACGCAAAGATGGCTGATTTTGGCGGTTGGTTGATGCCGATTGAATATGCCGGAGCTGGAGTCCTAGCCGAGCATGGCGCAGTACGCAACGCGGTAGGAATCTTCGATGTCTCTCACTTAGGCAAGGCCAGCGTAATAGGCCCTGGCGCCCTCGAGTTTTTAAATTCTATGTTTACCAATGACTTGAAGCGGATCGAGAATGGATCTGCTCAGTACACACTGCTGTGTAATGAGTCTGGCGGAGTCGTTGATGACTTAATTGCATATCGAAATAGCGAGAGTGATTTTTTCTTGGTTCCAAATGCATCAAATACCAGTGATGTTGTCGCTCTATTGCAAGAGCATGTTTCACCGGCAATTACAGTAACTAATCTTCACAATGAGTTTGCCGTCATAGCAGTGCAAGGTCCATTGGCTCCAAAGGTGATGCAATCTTTAGGCGTCAATACTGATATTGACTATATGGCTTTCACGCATGTCAATATTGATGGCGCAGAAGTAATTCTTTGTCGCACTGGTTACACAGGTGAGCTTGGATATGAACTTCTCCCACTTGTTGCCGATGCCTCACGCGTATGGGATGCATTAGTGACTGCTATTGCCCCTCATGGCGGACTTGTATGTGGTCTCGGCGCGCGCGATACATTGCGTACAGAGATGGGTTATCCATTGCACGGACATGAACTTTCATTAGATATAACTCCTGTTCAAGCGAGTGCTTCTTGGGCGATCGGCTGGGATAAGGGCGATTTCTTAGGCAGCTCAGTTCTAAGAGCCCAGAAGGCAGATGGTGCTGGCAAGAAAAGCGTTGCAGTTAAATCCCTTGATCGCGGAATTCCACGTGGGCATATGGTTGTAAAAAACAGTGAAGGCAAAGAGTTAGGTTTTGTTACGAGCGGAACTTTTTCTCCCACTCTAAAAGTCGGCATTGGAATTGCTTTGCTCGATACATCAGTCAAAGTTGGAGATCAGTTAACTATCGATGTACGAGGCCGAGATAGCATTGTTGAAGTTGTTAAGCTTCCCTTTGTGGCATCACACGTTCGCTAAACTCAATCGGCGTTAAGAAGGCTGCACGCATATAAGTACGACGCAGTGCACTTAAAACCGGCACGCCCGCCACAGCAATCAATGTGGCGGTAAAAATGGCGCGAGGCAGGTCCCACGCCATAGCGCTGAGAAAATGAAATGTGAAAAATCGCGAGATATTTTCATTTATCGCTCCTCCAGGAATGTAGGAGATCTGAGTTTGTGTACTTACCGCCCATGGCCAGAACTGCAGATCCATCAAGATGCCAAATAACTCGCACGCTACGATGGCAAAAACAATGAGCATTCCAATCTCTTTAATCCCTCTGATGGACTTGCGCCCTGGAAGAAGGCCAGCCAGCAAACCAATCCATGCTGCGGCAAAGATTTGATAACCAAGCCATGGTCCTAGGCCACCGGTTAACAGCGCTGAAACTAACGTTGCTATGAGTCCTAACAAAAAACCAAATGATGGACCAAAGACTCGTGCACTTAATATTAAAAGAAACCACATCGGTTCTATACCAACTGCGCCAGCCCCGAGTGGACGCAGAGCAGCTATTAAAGCCGATAAGACTCCCAACAGGGCTACTGATTTAGCATCAAGGCCTGAGTTGGAAACCTCCAAGGCAATCAACGTAATTGCGATCGTGATTGCTATCCAGAAAAAGATTTGTGTACGCGGTAGGTCTTGTCCAGAATAGAAAAATGGCCATAAAAAACCTGTTGCGCTGACAATGGATGCACACGACAGCACAAGGCTATTTCGCAGTGAAAACCTCACAACATCTGCAGTGGTGACAACTTTCATTTTTCGCCTATTTCGGCGATGACATCGCGAACTGTTAACCACGGCACCGGTGACATAACTTTAGAAACTTGTGGGGCAAAGGCCGGAGAAGATAGAAGAACATCAATAGTTGGACCATCTGCAACTATGTCGCCGTCTGCAAGAAATATCACTCGTGTAGCAAGTTCGGCTACCAATTCAACATCGTGTGTGGCAATGATTACTGCACGGTTAAATGTTTTTGCAAAGCCAATTAATATTCGGGTCAGTGTCTTTTTGGCCTCATAATCTAATCCACGTGTTGGTTCATCTAAAACGAGAATTCTTGGATTAGAAGAGAGCACAATGCTCAAAGCGAGACCTAAACGTTGGCCCTCTGATAAATCACGGGGATGTGTATGCAAGGCGATACCTGGGACAAGTTCGCTCAGTAACGCAAAAGTTGTTCCGGGATCAATCTCATTATCGTTATCTGCCTGGTCACACTCCTTTGCAACAGATTGGGCATATAGGAGATCGCTGGGTTCTTGTGGGATGTATCCGAGCATTTCCCGTCGTGTATTTCCGGCTAACTTCTTTGAATCCAATGAGTGGATAAGTACTGAACCGGAGCTGGAGTTGCCAACACCGGCGATAGATGTGAGTAGTGAACTTTTACCGGCACCATTTCGACCCATCACTGCAACTATCTCATTGTCAAAAATACTCGCTGTAATCGCATTTAATGCCGGTTTAGTGCCGTAAGTGACCGTCAATTGATCGATCTCAATTACGGCAATTGTGCTGGGCAATGGATGGCTTGGGGGAGTGATGGAAATCGATTCTCTCAGGTCTTGTGTGTTCCTTCGCATGTCGCGAACCGATAGACCAGCCTCGTCTAGACCCAATGCCCGCGCTAAGTGCACGATTGGAGGCGCGATCGGTGAGGTCTTCATAATCTGCGCGGCAGTGCCAATCTCTGTTGTGCCATCACCATTGATGTAAATAACACGATCCGCAAAACCAATTACTCGCTCTAACTTATGTTCGGCCATAACTACCGTAATGCTCAAATCATGAACCAAGCGCTGCAATATCGATAGAACTTCTTCGGCGGCAATAGGGTCTAAGGCGCTGGTCGGTTCATCTAAAACCAAAACTTTTGGATGCATAACAAGGGCGCTAGCGATTGCAACGCGTTGTTGCTCACCGCCACTTAGTGTTGCAATGGCCCGCGATCGCAAAGCGGCCAATGACATAAAATCTAAAGCCTCTTCAACGCGCCTTCGCATTGTTTCATTAGGCAGATTTAACGCCTCCATTGCAAAGGCCAGCTCTTCTTCAACCGTGTCTGCAACAAATCCATTGATTGGATTTTGGCCAACGATTCCAATCAGATGCGCAAGGCCACCGGGTTTTACTTCACGCGTTGATAGACCATTCACGCTGACATCCCCAGCCAGGATTCCTCCTGTGTGGTGGGGGACAAGACCGTTGATTAAGCGCAGTAGCGAAGATTTACCCGATCCAGTTGGGCCTATGACTAAGACTAATTCGCCTTCTGCAATCTCCAAATTCAGATCTTCAAGCACTGTGGTTGTTGAATTGGGGTAGACCAGTGAGACGTTAGAAAACTTAATCATGTGAGGGCCATAACTAATATGCCGCTGAGCAGTACTAGGGAATCTTTCGTTGTCCAACGAATTGGTCGGTATCTACTTCGCTTTCGACTAAATGCATATCCTCGTGAATCCATCGCCGCAGCAAGATCTAGTGATCTTGCAAGTGATTCTTCAAGCAAGGGAATCGCAACGCGTTTGTAGGACTTAAAACCTTTAGCCTTTTGTCCCCGCAGTCTCTGGGCTTGGCGAATACGAGCGACGCTGGTTACTAGCTGAGGCAAGACCGAAGTTGCGATCACTACAGCTACGCCAAACTCATATATATAGATGGGCAAGACTCGTAGCAATCGATGCGGACTAGTCAGCGATGCGGCGGCGCCAAATATGACGAGCATCGCACAAATGATTACTCCTTCTGAGAGGGCAGAAGAAAGGCGTTCTAGGGCTACAGCACCACCGATGCGAATTCCTGGCATCCAATGGGGAAGCGGAATGATCGGTAGCGTGAAGATCGTTGTTCCAGGAATTGGAACTCCGATGAGAACTCCAATCACGGTACGGATGGACAAAATCCATGCAGCAATTTTAAGAGTCCAAGAAAAACTCTTACCCCATGGTGCATCATCGCGCTGGCTGTACACAATTACCGCCGTTACACCTACTGAAGCAATGGCAAAGATTGGTGAATTAAGACGGGCAACCGAGATTGCTATCAAAAAAGACCAAATCCACCACGTCAGCGGGTGCAACGACAGTCGTTTCATTGTTGGTTTACTTCTTAGCTTTCATTGCAGTTGGAGTATTGATTTCAACGCCGCACTCTTTAGCTGGAAATCCATTAATTCCACAGATGAGCCCTGATGAAGAAGCACGCAACTTGGCAACTTGTCCCAAGACATCGATACCAAGAGATTCTTTTGCTAAGCGAACGCACGCAACGACTGTCTTCTTAATCTTCTCACCAGCTGGCGCGTACAAAGATGATCCGTATTCGATTACCAAGCCGACACGCTTTGTATCTGGATCAGCTTTTGTTGATTTGCAAATTGTTTTAAAGTTCGGCTTAATCGATGGCGCCTTTGATGGAATGTCATCACTGCTAAATACAAATGACCAACCTTCGACTGAACCATCGGCAACATCAACTGCGGGACCAGTCATAGCTGCAGTCCATGTCGATTTTCCAGGAGCTGCTTGAAAATAACCCCAATAGCGCCAACCTTTGCTGGCAGCATGTGCAGATGGCAGAACTATCGCTGATGTGAAAAGA
Organism: Candidatus Planktophila sp.; assembly: GCA_049314595.1. Taxonomy (GTDB): domain Bacteria; phylum Actinomycetota; class Actinomycetes; order Nanopelagicales; family Nanopelagicaceae; genus Planktophila. The sequence goes on from JBMOET010000030.1 coordinate 7,985, forward strand.
AGTATTAAGGAAAGAAGTAAAGATTTGAATCTCATTAATGTGAAGCCTCTCATAAGAAAAGAGTCTCACAGGGGTAGCACCGCATAAGAGTGATGGTTTCTCACTGATAGTTAGGACCACACCCCGCAAACCTCGGCGGGTGTCTGTCTTCTTTGATTTACTTCATTAGGTAATCCGACTTCGCTCATCAGTGTGAGCATTACGGTTGCGGGTCAGCGCCGGATTTTCACCGAACTTCCCCTAATGAGAAACCTATTAAGTTGTGGTCGAACCAAACCACAAGTGCCTTCAGTTGGCAACCGGGCGCGCTAGGACTTAAGGTCAGACCATGGAATATAGACGCCTTGGTAGTACCGGAATGTATGTCTCTGAAATTGCTTATGGAAACTGGATCACTCATGGCTCCCAAGTAGAGGCAGATGCAGCGATGAAGTGCGTGAAGACCGCACTGAATCTTGGAGTTACTACATTTGATACTGCCGATGTCTATGCAGGAACCCGCGCTGAAGTTGTCTTAGGAAAAGCGCTCAAAGGTGTTCGTCGCGAATCCTATGAACTCTTCACGAAGGTGTATTGGCCAACAGGTCCAGGGAAAAATGATCGTGGCCTATCACGCAAACACATCATTGAATCCTGCAACGCATCCCTCAAGCGTCTACAAACCGACCACATTGATCTCTACCAGATGCACCGATTCGATTACGAAACACCACTTGAAGAAACTCTCGGAGCGATCGATGATTTAGTCCACGCAGGAAAGATTCACTACGTTGGTTTCTCTGAATGGACGGCTCCGCAAATTTCTGCAGCCTTGGCGATTCAAGATTCAAAGGGTTATAACCGATTTGTATCGAGCCAACCTCAGTACTCAGCGCTGTGGCGCGTGATTGAGGCAGAGGTTGTGCCACTTTCAGCCAAAGAAGGCATCGGACAGATCGTGTGGTCTCCTATGGCTCAAGGTATTCTGAGTGGAAAGTATCTTCCCGGCAAGAAAGTTCCTGCAGGCTCGCGTGCAACTGATAAGAAGAGTGGCGCAGGAATGATTTCGAGATGGCTCAATGAAGAGGTCTTAACTGCAGTTCAAAAGCTTAAGCCAATCGCCGATGAAGCTGGGTTAACAATGTCTCAACTGGCAATCGCGTGGGTTTTACAGAATCCAAATGTATCTGCAGCAATTATGGGTGCTTCACGACCATCGCAAGTTAAGGAAAATGTTAAGGCCGCTGGCGTAAAGCTAGATGCCTCCATCATGCGCGCAATTGATACGGCTCTTGGGACACTTCCAGAAAAAGATCCAGCTAAGAACGTAAGTCCAAACCCTCGCGCTTAGTTAGTTTTATCGCCAACGTTGACTTGAGGCTTGGGTGCACGCAAGCGTCGCATTTGAGTAGAGCGAAGCCATGCATACATTCCTAAGCCCTTAGTTGTGGCGCTTGGAAACTTTTCACTGACAAGAGAGCGAATTTTGCGACTTAAGAAGATGCCATCAATCACAGCGATAAGTAAAACTAAATACATAACCGCAATAGCCGCAAACTGCACTGCTGCAACAGGGATCAGAGTAAGTATCAAAACGACAAAAATGATCGGCAGAAAGTATTCGCCAATTGATCGACGAGAATCTACGTAGTTGCGGACAAATCTACGCTCTGGCCCACGGTCTCTGGCCGGAAGGGCATTCTCATCTCCGCGTAGGTAGGCAGTACGCGATGCCACACGGTCGGCGCGCGCTGCAACTTTAGCTGCACGTTTTTGATCCTTAGTCACCACTGGTGCTAGGGAGGAGACGATGCGCTTGGACTCTGAGTCCTTGCGCTTAGGGGTTGGTCGGCCCTTACCGGGAGTCGCTGAAGTCATGGTGCTTACTATATTAGTTTCGAGGGCCAGTTGAAGTCGCGAAGGAGCCAGGCCAGAAGGTAGGCTTGGCACATCTAGTCCAAGGAGAGCAACTATGACAACTGAGACACCTACAGATTCACTGACCACATCGATTCGCTTAACCGATGTCGCTGCCACAAAGGTAGCCGCATTGTTGGCACAAGAGGGCCGCGATGATTTGATGTTACGTGTTGCCGTTCAACCAGGTGGATGTTCAGGACTTCGTTACCAGCTTTACTTCGATGATCGCAATCAAGATGGCGATGTAGTTCACGAGTTCGGAACCGTCAAAGTCATCATCGACAAGATGAGTGATCCATATTTGATGGGTGCATCGATTGACTTTGTGGACACAATTGAGAAGCAGGGCTTCACAATTGATAATCCAAATGCCGGCGGCTCATGCGCCTGCGGCGATTCATTTAACTAATATTGGGGCTTCTGCGCTCTAAGATCGCTACATGAAAATAGGTGTAGCTGGTTCAGTTGGTCTAGATCATTTAATGACCTTTTCTGGAAAATTTACCGACTCACTTGTCGCCGGCTCCCTAGAAAAAGTATCACTGTCATTTCTTGTCGACAGTTTGGATGTGCGGCGCGGAGGATGTGCGGCCAACATCTCTTTCGGAATGGGAGTCCTTGGATTAAATCCAGTTCTGATTGCTGCAGTAGGAAAAGATTGGCCGGATTATGAAGCCTGGCTTTCACGTCATGGAGTAGATACGTCTCATGCTCTTGTTTCAGAGACTTTGCATACAGCCCACTTTATGGTTACAACCGATGATGATTTGAATCAGATCGCATCCTTCTTTCCGGGAGCGATGAGTGAGGCCAGAAATATTGAGCTCGGTCCAATTATGGACAAGACTGGTCGCTTTGATTTAGTTGTTATTTCCCCTGATGACCCAGAGGCGATGCTGCGCCACTCCGAGGTCTGTCGCCAGGAAGGTATCGCCTTTGCTGCAGATCCATCTCAGCAGATGGCCAGAATGAGCGGTGATGACATTAAAGCCCTCATCGATGGAGCGGCTTACTTATTTATGAATGAGTACGAGCTAGCCCTTGCCATGCAAAAGACTGGCTGGAGCGATGCTGAGATATTGGGTCGAGTTGGGGTTCGCGTGATAACCCTTGGCTCACAAGGTGCCAAGGTAGAGACCTCTTCTGGGGATTTTGTTCAGGTAAGGGTTCCTAAGGAGCGTTCTAAGACGGATCCAACCGGTGTTGGTGATTCATTTAGATCGGGCTTCATCGCTGGCTTGGCATGGGGACTCAGTCATGAACGGTGTGCTCAGCTAGGTGCCTTGATCGCTACATATGTAATTGAAACTAAGGGCACCCAGGAGTATCGCTTTACCTCTTCAGAGTTTGTGGCTCGTTTTGCGCAGGCCTATGGTGAAGAAGCAGCATCAGAGATCGCAGCGCACCTTAAATAATCTGTGCCCTGTACCACTGAGCAGAGCCATATTTGATACCAACATTGCTGCAATTGCACTATATCCTTACCCCCATGTTGCGACAGAAGATGCTGGGCCTACGTGCCCTGGCCCTACTAATCCCCACGCTCTTTCTGACAGGCTGTTCAAAAGTCTCCGGCCTGGGCTTTGAAGAAGGTCTTTCCAGTGTTAATGATCAATCACTATCACTGTGGCAAGGCGCTTGGATCACAGCCGGAGTAGTGGGAGTTATTACTCTTATTTTGATCTTGTGGCCTGCAGTATTTCATCGCTTGAAAAAGGATGGCCCGGAGTTTCCTAAGCAGAGCCAGTACAACATTCCTATTGAGATTGTTTATACGATTATTCCATTCATCATCGTTGCAGTTCTATTTTTCTACACTGCTAAAAAAGAAACAGCGATAACTGCCAAGAGTCCAAATGTGCAACATGAAATCTCAGTAACAGGTATGCAGTGGTCATGGCAGTTCGCATATCCTGAAGCTGGCGATAAGGCTGTAGTTACAGGCACTCCAGCTAAGCCACCAACGTTGGTTGTTCCACTTGGTGAGCGCGTTCGTTATACGATTATTTCAAATGATGTTGTCCATGGTTTTTGGATACCCGCTTTTATGATTCAAATGCAAAATCTGCCGGGAGTTACTAACCATCTTGAATTCACTGCCAATAAATTGGGTGAATACCCAGGACGTTGCAATATTTTGTGTGGCCGTGCTCATTCGCAGATGATCTTCACAGTTAAAGTCGTTACACCGGCCGAGTACCAGGCTTATCTTGAAACTCTAAAGGGGAGCACAGCATGACCACCTACGCACAGAGCCCAACAACGTCAGCTTTAGCTCCTTTACCACCTAAAAAAGGTAAGAACTTTGTAAAGTGGATAACATCAACTGACCATAAGACCATCGGGTACCTATATTTGATGACCTCTTTTGCGTGGTTCCTCATTGGGGGAGTTTTAGCTCTTGCTCTGCGCAGTGAGTTAGCTCGACCAGGCATGCAGTTCTTGAGCTATGAGCAGTACAACCAAATCTTTACTATGCACGGAACAATTATGCTCTTGATGTTTGCTACGCCACTCTTTGTTGGTTTTGCAAACGTAATTATGCCGCTGCAAATCGGGGCAGCAGATGTAGCCTTTCCTCGACTCAATATGTTGTCATACTGGTTATATCTATTTGGTGGCACTATGGCCTTCGCCGGCTTCTTAAGTCCGGGCGGTGCTGCCTCTTTTGGTTGGACAGTTTATGTTCCACTTTCTAATGCAACGTATTCACCTGGTATCGGCGCCGATCTATGGTTGATTGGTTTAGCGATCGGTGGAGTTGGAACTATCTTGGGTGGCGTTAATTTCATTACAACTATCTTCACAATGCGCGCTCCGGGTATGACTATGTTTCGCATGTCAATCTTTTCCTGGAACGTACTCTTAACTTCAATTCTTGTTTTGTTAGCCTTCCCTCCTTTAGCTGCAGCTCTCTTAGGGCTTGAATCAGATCGAATTTACGGAACGCATTTATTTGATCCTGCTAACGGTGGAGCCATGCTCTTCCAACATCTTTTCTGGTTCTTTGGCCACCCAGAGGTCTACATTTTGGCGCTACCTTTCTTTGGAATTGCAACTGAGATTTTGCCAGTATTTAGTCGCAAGCCAATCTTTGGATATAAAGGTTTGATTGCCGCAACTATTGCAATCTCAGCACTCTCTGTCTCTGTATGGGCTCACCACATGTTTGCAACCGGCCAGGTATTGCTGCCCTTCTTCTCATTTATGACATTCCTAATCGGTGTGCCAACTGGGGTGAAGTTCTTTAACTGGATCGGAACCATGTGGCGCGGGCACGTCACATTTGAAACTCCTATGTTGTGGGTTATGGGATTCCTCGTAACTTTCTTATTTGGGGGACTCACCGGAATTATTTTGGCATCGCCTCCATTGGACTTTGCGGTATCGGCTAGCTACTTCGTAGTTGCCCACTTCCACTATGTTCTATTTGGCACCGTTGTCTTTGCAATGTTTGCAGGCTTCTACTTCTGGTGGCCAAAGATGACTGGCAAAATGCTGAATGAGCGACTTGGAAAGATCCACTTTTGGACAACTTTCGTGGGATTCCACTTAACTTTCCTCATCCAGCATTGGTTAGGAATTAAGGGTTTCCCCCGCCGTTATGCAGATTACTTGGCAACAGATGGCTTCACCTTTATGAACACCGTCTCCACTATTGGCTCCTTCTTGCTAGCTTTCTCAATGATTCCTTTTATGATCAACATCTGGATCACTCGTAACTCTCCACTTGTTAATGTCGATGATCCTTGGGGTTATGGTGCATCCCTTGAATGGGCCACATCATGTCCACCACCGCGACACAATTTCTTAACTATGCCTCGCATTTCAAGTGAGCGTCCTGCATTTGATTTACATCATCCTCACATTAAAACAGAGGGGCACTAACATGAAAGTAAATTGGAAACTCTTTGGCGGGCTATCGATTTTCTATGTCATCATGACAGTCATTTATTGGCAAGTTGGTGGAGAACCCGTAGGTGTTGGTGGAATGTTGTTGGCAGCGTGTTTAGCCGGCATGGTTGGCTTTTATGTATGGTTCACCCAAAAGCGCATCGGAGTGATTCTTCCTGAGGATAATGTGACTGCGCTAATTGAAGATGGTGCAGGCGAGCTCGGCTTCTATAGCCCTCATTCTTGGTGGCCGCTTCCAGTTGCCCTCAGCGCATGCGCTATGGGTCTTGGACTAGCAATTGGTTGGTGGTTAACACTGATTGGACTTGGCGCTTTGATTATCAGTATCATCGGGATGGTTACAGAGTACGAAAAGCCGCTTCCGACTGCTGCACACTAAATAAGTAGCTGTGAAGCTTTCTCGCTTTGCACCTGTTGTCTTTGTTCTCTTATGGAGCACCGGTTTTGTAGGCGCTAAATATGG
>JBMOET010000031.1:0-14059 GCA_049314595.1 Candidatus Planktophila sp.
CTTTTGGAACGCATTTTGATGTCTGGTTTTCTGAGCGCTCCTTACATGAACAAGGTGCGGTCGAACATGGATTAGAGAAACTGCGCAAACAAGGACATGTCTTTGAAGAAGAAGGTGCAGTATGGCTGCGAACAACTGATTTTGGCGATGACAAAGATCGAGTACTAACTAAGTCAGATGGATCACTGACGTATTTCTCATCAGATACTGCTTATTACATCAATAAGCGCGAACGTGGCTTTGATATCTGTATTTATATGTTGGGTGCAGACCATCATGGATATGTGGGCCGCTTGAAGGCAATTGCAGCCTGTGCCGGTGATAATCCTGATTACAACATTCATGTTCTGATTGGACAGTTAGTAAAAATTATGGAGGGCGGAGAAGAGGTAAAACTCTCTAAGCGTGCTGGAACAATTATTACGTTAGAAGAGCTGGTAGAAAAAGTTGGAGTCGATGCCGCCCGATATACGCTTATTAGGTATCCGGTAGATACTCCTATGGTTATGGATATCGATGTATTGAAGCGCAACACCAATGAAAACCCGGTTTATTACGTTCAATACGCCCACGCTCGAATCGCAGCGGTGCTTCGTAATGCCGAGGAACTAAAAATTTCGCTAGATGCCAAAGATTTCGATTCAGCCCAGTTATCGCATGATCGCGAAAACGAACTCTTAGGTGTGCTTGCCCAGTTCCCTCGTGTTGTTGAATCAGCGGCAGAGCTTCGCCAGCCACATCGTGTTGCCCGTTATTTAGAGGAGTTAGCGGGGGTCTATCACGGCTTTTACGCTGATTGCCGCGTACTTCCAATGGGCGAAGAAAATCCATCGGCATTACATACGGCCCGACTATTACTGTGTGCATCTACAAAGCAAGTAATTGCTAATGGCTTAGCACTATTAGGTGTCAGTGCACCGGAGAGGATGTAGTCATGTGGTCAGCTAATGTCACACAATCAGAAGAACTCACGATTTCATCTATTACTGCATCCACTCTTGCCAAAGAATTTGGAACTCCTGCATTTATTATGGATCAAGCTGATTTCTATAACCGCGCTCAAGCCTGGGATAGCGCCTTAAAAAGCGCATTTGGTGCGCATGCGGGTCAAGTTTATTACGCTGCAAAAGCATTCATTTGCGTAGAAGTAGCGCGCTGGATTAAAGAAATTGGCATTGGAATCGATGTCTGCACTGGCGGAGAATTAGCTGTTGCTCTTGCTGGTGGAATTGATCCATCGAAGATTGAAGTTCATGGAAATAACAAATCAGTAGCAGAGATTGAAAAAGCAGTGAGTGCAGGAGTCGGCACTATTGTGATTGACTCACTCTTTGAAATTGAACGTGTGGCACAAGCGGCCAAGAAATTTAACGTAGTTCAAGGTGTGCTGCTGCGCCTGACTCCAGGAATTGAAGCACATACACATGAATCAATTGCCACAGCGCATGAAGACGTAAAATTCGGTTTCTCAATTGCCAGTGGTTCGGCGTGGAAAGCGATTGAAGCTACCCGTGCTCATGCATCAATTCAGTTACGTGGTTTTCACGCACACATCGGCTCACAAATCTTAGATACCAACTCTTTTGATGTAAGCGCCGAACGTCTTATTGGATTATTGGCACGCTACCGCGATACCTTTAATGAAGAGTTACCTGAATTAGATTTAGGTGGAGGCTATGGAATCGCTTACTTACCTGGCGATGAAGCTCTTTCACCGACTATCGCCATGAACGCTCTTGCCGCTGCAGTTCAACTCAACTGCGCAAACCATGGACTAACTCATCCGCGAATCTCAATTGAACCTGGCAGAGCAATAGTTGGTCCCACAATGTTTACGCTCTATGAAGTTGGAACTGTAAAAGATGTCACTTTAGAAAATGGAGATAACCGTCGGTACATATCTATAGATGGTGGAATGAGCGAGAACATTCGCCCTGCCCTTTATGGCGCTGAATACACAGCAGTACTTGCAAATCGCACGAGTTCTGCGCCTACGCTTTCAACTCGTCTTGTTGGGAAGCACTGCGAAACCGGCGATATCGTTATTCGCGATATTGAATTAGCCAGTGATATCGCACCAGGGGATTTATTAGCTACCCCTGTAACAGGTGCGTATGGTCGAAGCATGGCGAGTAATTACAACCACATGCCACGTCCACCAGTTATTGCAGTAAAAGATGGAAAAGCACGTGTAATTCTGCGTCGCGAGAGCGAAGCCGATCTATTAGGGCTCGATATTTAACGCCGATACAGGCATCTGTGAAAGAATAACCCGCATGGACGCAGGCTTAAAGACAATATCAATCGGAATGCTTGGCGCTGGAGTAGTTGGCAGCCAGGTAGCTCGCCTGCTTCAAAATGATGAACAAGAGTTATCGGAGCGCTCAGGTGCACTATTAGTTTTGAAAAAAGTTGGTGTCCGCTCTAACGCTCCACGCGAAGGCATTGATGCCTCGATGATTACAACAGATCTGCACTCAATTGTGACCGACCCAGAGATAAATATCGTCATTGAAGTCATGGGTGGAATCGAGCCGGCACGTACATTAATTTTAGAAGCGATTAAGAATAAGAAATCAGTTATCACTGCAAACAAAGCCTTACTCGCAACACATGGGCATGAGTTATTTAATGCAGCCGATGCCGCCAAAGTTGATTTGTATTACGAGGCAGCTGTAGCTGGTGCGATTCCTATTATTCGTTCGATGCGCGAATCACTAGCTGGTGATCAAATTACTCGCGTTATGGGCATTGTTAACGGCACAACTAATTATATTTTGACAAAGATGCATGAAGAAGGTCGCGACTTTGCTGAAGTATTAAAAGAGGCCCAAGCCCTGGGTTACGCCGAGGCCGATCCAACTGCAGATATTGAAGGCCATGACGCTGCTGCTAAAGCTGCGCTGTTGGCAAGCTTGGCATTTCACAGCACAGTAACTATTGATGAGGTCTATTGCGAAGGTATTTCAGGGATTTCTCTCGATGATGTCAATGCCGCTAAAGCTATGGGTTCGGTCATTAAGTTATTGGCAATCGCCGAGCTAACGCTTAAAGATGAAATCTCGGTGCGAGTGCACCCAGTTATCTTGCCAAATTCGCATCCATTGGCATCGGTTCGTAACGCCTTCAACGCTGTGTACGTAGAGTCTGAGTCTGCTGGCCAGCTGATGTTTTATGGTCGAGGAGCAGGTGGGGCACCTACTGCATCGGCAATTTTGGGTGACTTAGTTGCCGTTACTCGCCACCGTGCATATTCAACTGTTGGTTATGGCGAATCAGATTATGCCGATCTAGATATCGCGCCAGTGAGTGAAGTGAAATCACAGTTCTTCGTCCGTTTACATGTTGCCGATAAATCAGGTGTTTTAGCGGCCATTGCGCAGACTTTTGCAAGTGAGGATATTTCGATTCAAACTGTGCGCCAGGCAGGCATGGGCAAAGATGCTGAATTAGTTGTAGTCACTCACAATGCATCAGAGGCAGCGCTAACAGCTTGCATTAAGAAATTAACCGATATGGATATTGTCAGCAAAGTCGAATCAGTAATTCGCGTTGAAGGAGCGGTCTCATAAATGGCGATTTTTGGTAACAGCAAAAAAGGTGCGCATCAATGGCGCGGTGTGATCGAGGAATACCGTCACCGTTTACCTGTTAATGCCAACACACCCATCATCTCTTTGCGCGAAGGCGGCACACCTCTTATTCATGCCGCATTTCTCTCTGAATTATTAGGTAACAATGTATGGATTAAATACGAAGGTTTAAATCCAACTGGATCATTTAAAGATCGCGGAATGACAATGGCGATTTCCAAAGCGGCCGAAGAAGGCGCTAAAGCCGTTATCTGCGCTTCAACTGGAAACACGTCAGCATCGGCTGCGGCCTATGCAGTTAAAGCCGGCATGACGCCAGCCGTATTGATTCCTAAGGGCAAGATTGCAATGGGTAAATTAGCTCAAGCTGTAATTCACGATTCAACTATTTTGCAGGTCAATGGAAACTTTGATGATTGCCTAACTCTTGCACGCGAACTTTCAGAGAACTATCCAGTTGCACTTGTGAACTCAGTTAACCCATTTCGTATTGAAGGCCAAAAAACGGCTGCATTTGAAGTTGTAGATATGTTGGGCAACGCTCCAGATATTCATGCACTGCCCGTTGGTAATGCTGGAAATATCACCGCATATTGGAAAGGCTATAAGGAGTACTTCAATGATGGCATGTCAGCACGCCTGCCAGCGATGTATGGATTTCAAGCTGCAGGTGCTGCGCCAATTGTTAAAGGCAAGATTATTAAGAATCCAGACACTATTGCAACGGCAATACGTATTGGAAACCCGGCATCATGGGCGCAGGCAGTTGAAGCCCGCGATACATCGGGTGGAGTTATCGATTCAGTTACTGATCGAGAAATTCTGGCCGCATACCGACTAATCGCAGCTAAAGAGGGAATCTTCGTTGAGCCTTCATCGGCCGCCGGTTTAGCAGGATTAATTAAGTACAAGAAGGCTGGAAAACTTCCTAAGGATAAGACGATAGTTATTACCGTTACTGGACATGGATTAAAAGATATTCCGTATGCACTTGAGACTGCGAAAAAGCCCGTTGTTGTTCCAGTCAATGTTAAAGCCGCCGCAAAGGCGCTAGGCCTTAGTTAACATGAAGCCAACTTTTAGAGCCCAATCGATGCAGGTGCAGGTTCCTGCAACCAGCGCCAATTTAGGTCCTGGCTTTGACAGCCTCGGTTTAGCTCTGGGTATGCATGATCGATATATTGCACAGATCTTGGATGAACAGATTATTGATATCGATGTAACTGGTGAAGGCGCTGAAAGTGTGCCCCGCACTGATAAGAACTTAGTAGTTAAATCGATGCATAAAGGCTTTGAATTCTTAGGTGGACAACCTCGGGGAATCGCTCTACGTGCATTAAATGTAATTCCACATGGCCGCGGACTTGGATCCTCAGCCAGTGCAATCGTCGGCGGTTTATCACTTGCTCGTGCATTAGTCCTTGGTGGCAATGAACGCATGAGTAACGATGACATGTTGAATTTGGCCAATGAACTAGAGGGCCATCCCGACAATGTCGCGGCAGCAATCTATGGTGGAGCAACAGTTGCATGGCAAGAGATTCAACATGGGCATAACGTTGCACTGTCTGTGCAACTAGAAGTTGATCCACGTATCGGTGCAATCGCATTTGTGCCAGCGACTTCGGTTGCAACAGCAAAAGCGCGAAAAATGTTGCCAGAGTTAATTACTCACGCCGATGCGGTCAAAAATTCTGCTAACACCGCATTGCTAGTTCATGCCTTGCAACACCGCCCGGACTTATTGCACACGGCAACCGAAGACTTTCTGCATCAAAGTTATCGCGCCGATGCAATGCCGGGCTCCTTTGCACTCTTACAAAAGCTTCGCAAAGCTGGCGTCGCAGCCTTTATCTCAGGGGCTGGACCAACTGTCTTGGTGCTCCATACTGGCGGATCCAGCGAGGTCGATGAGTTATCTAGGGCCGCTGGCGATAAGTTCATTACAAGGGCTTTGAGCCTCTCGCGTACTGGTGCCAGCCTGGTCTCAGGCTAGATTTTGCCCTCGGGTAGGCACACTGCTAACATTTAGGCATCTGTTCGGCCTGCTTATTGTGGCCAGCAACATCTACAGATAATCAGAAGAATCCACGGTCCCTTGGGAATATCTAAAAAACCCAAAGGCCAATAGCGAAAAGATACACATGACAACAACAGATGAACCCGTACGCTCACAAAGTCCAGAGCTAGCTGCAATGACCCTGCCTAAATTAAAGACAGTTGCAACACAGTTAGGTGTTGAGGGCGCAGCAAAGATGAAGAAGGATGCACTTGTAGAAGCGATCGCCGATTTACAGGCTAAGAATCGCGATGCTGCAAAGGCCGAACGTGAAGCGCGCCGTGAAGCGCGCAATAGCCGCAAGAAAGAGACCAAGCCAGCGGCAAGCACTGCTCAAGATTCAGATGATGATTCAGGTGATGATGCACCATCGAATGATCGCGGAAATCGCAACGACCGCTTCGACCGCAATGATCGCACTCGTGGACGTGATCGCAATCGCGACCGCAACAATCGCGACCGTGCACCGCGCGAAGAGCGCGAACCAGTTATTAGCGAGGACGATGTTCTAGTACCGGTCAGCGGACTTCTAGATATTCTGGATAGTTATGGCTTTATCCGTACATCGGGTTACTTGCCAGGTCCAAACGATGTTTACGTAACTTTGCAACAGATTCGTAAGAATGGTCTGCGCAAGGGTGATGTCGTAACCGGTGAAGTACGTCAGCCACGTGAAGGTGAAACTAAGCAGAAGTTCAACGCATTAATCACCCTTGAAACCGTCAATGGAATGAGCCCTGAAGAGGCGCGTAATCGCGTTGAATTTGGCAAGTTAACTCCGTTGTACCCACAAGAGCGTTTGCGCCTTGAGACTGAGCCAAATATTTTAACAACTCGCGTTATCGATTTAATCGCACCAATCGGCAAGGGCCAGCGCGGACTTATTGTTTCACCACCTAAAGCGGGTAAGACAATGGTTTTGCAGTCAATTGCTAATGCGATCACAACAAATAACCCAGAGTGTCACTTAATGGTTGTCTTAGTTGATGAGCGTCCAGAAGAAGTTACAGATATGCAGCGCAGCGTTAAGGGTGAAGTTATCGCTTCAACTTTCGACCGCCCAGCCGATGATCACACAACAATTGCCGAGCTTGCAATTGAACGCGCAAAGCGTCTTGTTGAACTTGGTCATGACGTAGTTGTTCTACTTGATTCAATTACTCGTCTAGGTCGTGCATATAACATCGCAGCTCCTGCCTCAGGTCGTATCTTGTCCGGTGGCGTTGACTCAGCTGCGTTATATCCACCAAAGAAGTTCTTTGGAGCTGCTCGTAATATTGAAGATGGTGGATCACTAACAATTCTTGCAACTGCACTTGTTGATACAGGTTCTCGCATGGATGAAGTTATCTTCGAAGAGTTCAAGGGAACTGGAAACATGGAGTTAATCCTTGATCGTCGCCTTGCAGATAAGCGCATCTTCCCAGCGGTCAACGTTGTGGCATCTGGTACTCGTAAGGAAGAAATCCTTATGGGCTCTGAGGAGCTCAATATTGTCTGGAAGCTTCGTCGTGTTCTTCACGCGCTAGAGCCACAGGCGGCGCTAGAGCTTCTTCTTGAGAAGATGAAGGGCACCAAATCTAACGTTGAGTTCTTGATGCAGATCCAGAAGACAACTTCTGGGCCTGATGACAGCAAGTAATTAGGCGTAAATTTCATAAAAGTAGCGCTTTAGCCTACTCTTATCCACGTTAACCAATCCGCTTGGTTCACTGAAGAGATTCAGACCCAGGCACGAAATTAGGGAAGAACTATGAAGCCAGAGATCCACCCAGAGTACAAAGAGACCCAAGTAACCTGTGGTTGCGGTGAGAAGTTTGTTACTCGCTCAACAGTTGCAAGTGGTTCAATCTATGTTGAAGTTTGTTCTGTATGCCACCCGTTCTACACCGGCAAGCAGCGCATCCTTGATACTGGCGGACGTGTTGCTAAGTTCGAAGAGCGCTTTGGAAAAAAGACCACCGAAGTTAAGTAGCTTTTTAAAGAAACCGCATCGCAGCCTTAACGGTTGCGGTCGCGGTTTTTTTATTTCTTGTAAGAGTTGAACTTGTAATAGAAAGGAGAAGCCAATGACTAATGATCGCTTTGCATCTGCCCATGAAATGGTCCGCGAGTATGCCGAACTTGAAGCCAAGATGGCCGATCCTTCTATTCATGAAGATCAAAATAATGCGCGCAAACTTGGCCGACGTTATGCCCAACTAGGACCTGTGGTGGCCGGCTTTAAGGCTTGGAAATCTGCCGAAGATGATTTAGTGGCAGCTAAAGAGTTAGCCCAGATTGATGCTGATTTTGCATCCGAGATTCCAGCACTTGTAGCAAGTGCAGAAGCAGCAGCTGAAAAGCTAGAAGAGTTGTTGTTGCCGCGCGACCCAAATGATGACCGCGATGTAATTTTAGAGGTTAAGGCAGGTGCAGGTGGCGATGAATCTGCAATCTTTGCCGGAGATTTACTACGTATGTACATGCGTTACGCCGAAAAACATAATTGGAAAGTTGAAATTATCGATGCCACTGAAAGTGAAATGGGTGGTTACAAAGATATTTCAGTGGGAGTTAAATCTAAGGGCGTGCCTGCTCCAGGTGAGTCCCCTTATGCGCGGTTGAAATTTGAAGGCGGCGTACACCGTGTACAACGGGTACCAGAGACTGAAAGCCAAGGTCGTATCCATACATCGGCTGCTGGGGTTTTAATTTTGCCAGAAGCCGAAGAAGTCGATGTTGAGTTAAATATGAATGACGTACGAGTAGATGTATTTCGCTCATCTGGACCTGGGGGACAGTCAGTTAATACAACCGACTCGGCAGTGCGTTTAACCCACGTACCAACTGGCATTGTCGTGTCCTGTCAGAATGAAAAGAGCCAGCTGCAAAATAAAGAGTCGGCGCTACGTATTCTTCGTGCACGTTTACTCGCTGCAGCACAAGAGGCTCAAGAAGCGGCAGCTTCGGCAGAGCGCAAAAGTCAGGTTCGCACAGTTGATCGTTCAGAGCGAATTCGTACTTATAACTATCCAGAAAATCGAATTAGTGATCACCGTGTGAACTATAAGGCCAACAACTTAGATGCAGTTCTAAATGGCGATCTCGATGACATGATTCAAGCCCTCATTGATGCCGACAAAGCTGCGCGCTTAGCAAATACGAAGTAATTTTCTTATGGAGATTAAGTCTGTACTGAGAGCAGCCAAATCAGCTCTAGCGGAGTCTTCAATCTCGGAAGTAGATGCCGAACATTTGTTAGCTCATGTTCTGGGACTCTCACGAATGGATTTGCATAATTCAGTACTTGTTGAATCTACGTTAGAGGCTATAAGCGATACAGATGTCATAGAGGAGCAGTTCTTTACACTGCTAGATCGCCGACTAAACCACGAACCGCTTCAATACATAACTGGTGTTGCACCTTTTCGTTATTTAGAACTAGAAGTTGGTCCAGGCGTATTGGTTCCTCGTCCTGAATCAGAGTTATTAGTTGATGCCGTGTTGGCCCATATCAAGAATCTTCCTGCTCCTGTGAGCGTCATAGATCTAGGAGCAGGCTCTGGCGCTTTAGCTTTAGCGATTGCAACCGAGGCGCCGGGAACTCGGGTCATTGCCGTTGAAAAGTCAGCAGAAGCTATTTATTGGCTCAAGAAGAACGTCTCTGTTTATGCAGAAAATGTTCGTGTTATTGAGGGCGATGTCGCCGACGTCTTACCTGGAATCAAGTGCGATGTTGTTATTGCCAACCCTCCATATATTCCAGATTCACAGAGCCTTCCGCGCGATGTCGTTGGATTTGAACCCCATGGTGCACTTTTCGGAGGACCAACTGGAATGGAGTTGCCGGCAATATTTATTGCAGCAGCCTCACGATTACTTAAATCCGGGGGAGTCTTAGTAATTGAACATACAGAAGAACAAGGCATTGCCATTGCAGGTGAGTTAGCCCTAGATTTTGAAGATATTGCGCTCCATGATGACCTCGTTGGTCGTCCTCGGTGGACTAGCGCGGTCAGAAAGTAAATCATGGGCAAAGAGATCGATGTAAAAAAAGGTGAGCTCAATCGCCATGTTAATAAAGCGCTCAAAGCGATCTCTGACGGCTACATTATTGCGATTCCACTCGAACATAGTTATGCCTTTGCATGTGATGCATTTAAACACGATGCGGTAAGAGCCATGCATGTATTGCGCGGAGATACATTATTTACTGCGGCTCAAGTATTGGTTGGAAGCGCCAAGACAGCTCAAGGTGTAGTTCGTGAAGTAACGCCAGAGATTTCAGCGTTAATGAAGAAGTTTTGGCCAGGAATGCTTTCAATGAATTTACATCCACAAATGGGTTTGAGTTGGGATTTAGGCGATGCCAATCAACTCGATCGCGTCAGTATCAGAGTTCCAAAAAATAAATTTGCTAAAGCTTTGGTAACTGAAAGCGGCCCCTTAGCGGTGGCCAGTGCAGTGCGTCTTGGGCGACCTGCTCCAAAAGCGCTCAGTGACATCTTCGTCCTTGACTCAGATTTAGCCTTTCAGTTCAACAATGGCAATCTGCGCAAAGGCCCTGCAACTACCGTTATTGAAGCCGATGCCACAGGAGTGCGAGTCTTGAGAGTTGGCGCAATCACCTTAGAGGCGATTCAAGAGATCGTGCCTGGAGCAACTGGACTATAGGATTGAGCCATGTCTACTTTCTATGGCCCAGATTTTGAACTATTAACTCAGCAAGATCCAGAGATCGCCGCTGTTCTTTTGTCAGAACTCAAGCGTCAGCAGACAAATCTACAGCTCATCGCATCGGAAAACTTTACTTCCCGTGCAGTGTTGGCCGCCATGGGATCTACACTTTCAAATAAATATGCCGAGGGTTATCCAGGCAAGCGTTATTACGGCGGATGCGAAGAAGTAGATAAAGCCGAATATTTAGCTATCGAGCGCGCAAAGAGTTTGTTTGGCGCAGATCACGCAAATGTTCAACCACACTCTGGGGCCAGCGCGAACATCGCCGTTTATCAAGCTTTTACTAAACCAGGAGACACAATTTTAGCGATGTCTTTGCCGCATGGTGGGCACTTAACACATGGTTCGGCCGTGAACTTTTCAGGTAAATGGTTTAACGTCGAATCATATGGAGTTCGTGCCGACAATGAGTTAATTGATTATGACGAGCTTCGTCAAAAAGCGATTGCCACTAAACCAAAGATGATTTGTTCGGGTGCAACTGCATATCCATCACTGATTGATTTTGAAAAAATACGTGCGATTTGCGATGAGGTTGGCGCAATTATGTGGGTAGATGCCGCGCACTTTATTGGCCTTGTCGCCGGTAAAGCGATTCCATCTCCAGTGCCATTTGCCGATGTTGTCTCATTTACAACACATAAAGTTCTGCGCGGACCTCGTGGAGGAATGATTTTGGCCAAGGCCGAACATGCTGCTGCAATTGATAAGGCCGTCTTTCCGGGTATGCAAGGCGGTCCAATTATGTCGGCCGTTGCTGGAAAAGCTGTGGCGCTAGCAGAGTGTGCAACGCCGGCATATCAAAAGTATGCCAAGGATGTAATTGTGAATGCACAAGCCTTAGCTGCAGCACTTGAAGCCGAGGGAATGCGTGCAGTTTCAGGTGGAACCCAAACCCACCTTGCCTTAATGGATATTCGCAGTACAGGGGTAACTGGAAAAGTTGCCGACGAACGATGCGGTGCTGCAGGAATTGTCATGAATAAGAATTCGATTCCATATGATCCAGAAAAGCCTGGAATCACTAGTGGGGTTCGTGTTGGTTCACCAGCAACCACCACTCAAGGTATGGGAGTAAATGAGATGAAGCAGATTGCATCTCTGATTGCACGGGCGATCGCAAGTGATGATTCTTCAGTCCATGCTGCAATCAAGGTTGAAGTTCACGCTCTGACGGCGCGCTTTCCTATCTACCAGGCGTAATCAATGCGTGAATATTTAGTAACTCTGCTTATTTCGGCAGCGCTCTGCTATTTAATTACCCCGTTTGTTCGCAGTCAAGCTATTCGTTTTGGAGCAGTTGCAGCTATTAGAGGCCGAGATATACATACAACCCCAACTGCACGTTGGGGTGGCGTCGCAATGTGGCTGGCGATGTCAGTGACTTTTATGATTGTTAATCACATGCCATTAGTGGGCAAGTCTTTCGGGCATGAAGCGCAGGGTATTTTCTTAGCCGCAACCACCATTGTTTTATTAGGAATGGCTGATGACCGCTTTCAATTAGATGCCCTGACAAAGTTAACTGGTCAAGTCTTCGTAGCCGGAATCTTATTAATGTATGGAATCCAAATTCTGTGGCTGCCGATAAATGGTGTAATCACGCTGCCACCGAGCATCGGTCAATTAGTCACTGTGCTCATAGTTGTAATAACAATTAATGCCGTCAACTTTATCGATGGCATGGATGGCCTTGCAGCTGGAATTGTTGCGATAGCTGGTATTGCATTTTTCGCTTTTGCTTATTTATTGGCTGTTGATTATGGCTTTAGCCGTGCGGGAGCACCATCTCTTATTACCGCTGTTTTAGTTGGGGTTTGTATCGGTTTCCTGCCACATAACGCACATCCAGCAAGAATATTTATGGGAGATAGCGGCTCTATGTTACTTGGCCTGTTACTTGCATCGGCTGCGATTACATTAACTGGCCAAGTCGATCCCAATGCAATTTCTGCAGAATCTGCCGGGCCAACTCTGTTGCCACTATTACTACCTTTCGCAGTTTTAGCTGTCCCATTAGCTGACTTATTGCTGGCCGTTGGACGTCGAGTAAAGGCAGGTAGATCTCCATTTGCACCAGATAATGAGCACCTACATCATCGCTTAATGAGTGCGGGTAATTCACAACTTAAAACATCTTTCATTCTGTACCTGGTTACGGCAACGATTGCATTTCCTGTTACCGTCTTAGCATTTGCGCCTGCTTGGATTGCACTTTTAACAGCGATCGTATTGGCAGTGATCACCCTTGTGCTGATGAAGAGTAAGAATAAGGTGTCGCAATGAGCAGTAATGAGTCTGAGTTACTTCGTGGAGCATTCCGCCCGACATTAATTACGGGAATTCTTGCAGTTGTCATCTCTACATTTGTCCGCGGGCTTAGCGGTTTATATGGTGCGCTCCTTGCGCAATTTGTAGTCGTTATCTTCTTTATTATTCATATCGCTGTTTCAAGAATGACTAGAAACCTAGATCCGATTTCTACAATGGCAATGGCGCTCTTTTCCTACTTTGCCAAGCTTTTTGCACTCGGCCTCTTACTATGGGCGATTTCAAAGTTCACCGACCGAGCAACCATTAGTCGCACTACCTTTGGAATCAGCGCCGTTGCCCTGACTATCGCCTGGTTATGGGGGGAGATTGCTAGTTTCATGGCCTTGCGCCTACATTTGCCTCTTCCAGAGAAGAAGGAGTAAGCCATGGCTAATCGAGATGAGAGCGCGATGTGGTCGATTTTTGGCTACCTTCTTTCAGGCCTACTTTTTTGGGGCGGGATCGGCTACGGGGTGGATAAGTGGCTTAACACCTCATATTTCACGCTCATTGGTCTTCTGGTTGGCATCAGTGGGGCCATCTATCTGGTCTGGCTACGCTTTGGACGAGACTGAGACCTGCTCCACATCTGCCACGCCAGCGCCGATTTCTCAACTATGCCGTCTCTGCCTTAGGGTTACCTCGTCTTAACTTCCCCGTTTAGTCAACCGTTTATGAGTTCCTAAGGAGTTATGCGTGCGCGTTGTACTGCGTTCAGGTGAGGGTTTCGTCCCGCCAAGTAGCAGCGACTTCGAACTCCCACCAATTTTTGGCGACAATGCTTATACAACTAAGCCAATTCTTTTGGTCTTTCTTTCAGTCATTCTTATCTCAGCATTTTTCATCATCTCATCTCGCAAAGCGGCAGTTGTTCCATCAAAGCTGCAGTTTGCTGGAGAATCTATTTACGCCTTCGTACGCAACGACTTAGCTAAAGATGTTATTGGACATGATTTTCTTCGCTTTGTGCCGTACTTATTTACACTCTTCACATTTATCTTAGTTAATAACTTGTTCGGAATCATTCCGCTTTTGCAGTTCCCATCTATGTCTCGAGTCTCTTTCCCTTACGTTTTAGCTCTGACAATCTACATAGTTTTCCACTACGTCGGAATTCGCAAGCAAGGCGCATTTAAATACTTCAAAGAGATTATGTTTATGCCTGGTGTACCTAAAGCTGCATACATTCTTATTACTCCACTAGAAATTCTCACATTCTTTGTAGTTCGACCATTAACGCTTTCGCTTCGTTTATTTGCAAATATGTTTGCGGGCCACTTGTTGTTGCTCGTCTTTATCTTGGGTGGAGATCATCTGCTTCAAGGTGTTATTGGTTTGAAGTTGATCAGCCCATTTGCCTTCGGTATCGGCA
>JBMOET010000032.1:0-14003 GCA_049314595.1 Candidatus Planktophila sp.
CGCAAGAAGGCAGCAGCTAAGAAAGCTGCTCCAAAGAAGCGCAAGAAGGCAGCTGCTAAGCCAGCTGCAAAGAAGGCTGCTCCAAAGAAGCGCAAGAAGGCAGCTAAGAAAGTTGCAGCTCCAGCAGCTGCTCCAAAGAAGCGCCGTCGCAAGAAGGCAGCAGCTAAGTAATTAGCTATTAAAAAAACCCGCCACTCTATGTGGCGGGTTTTTTTATGCACTCTTTCTATTCTTCAATAACCTCTGCCCGTAAAGAAGTCTCTATTCGTGAAAAAATCTGCGCGAGAACTTCTTGATCAGTTTTATTTAAGTGATTGACAAAGCGAGCGCGAACACTTGCAACGTGATCGGGGGCTGCAGCAACAATGGCCTTCCAACCCTTAGGTGTCATCACTGCAAAATACCCACGCTTATCTGATGGACACGCTTCCCGCTTTACCCAACCCGCTTTCTCCATCACCTTCATACGATGCGATAAACGAGAGCGCGATAACAGTGCGATGGCAGCGAGCTCACTCATTCGCATCTTGCGATCCGGGGCATCACTGAGCTGGGCCAAAATCTCATAGTCGGCCATACTTAAATCGTGGTCAACGAGGTCATTATCCAGAGCCTCCAATAAGCGCCGACTGGCGATTATGTAACTGCGCCAGGCCACCATTTCGGTCGGGTTAAGCCATCGCGGTGCGGTAGCGTTTTCATCTGGCATGGTGACAGTCTACGCTAACAGTTGAACTTTCAACTATATTTCTATAAGGGGTCGCACACGTGAGTATTAGCACTAGTGGTTTAGATTTTGAGCACATCGATTCCAGCGTTCGCATACACGATGACTTGTATCGCCATTTTAATGGTGCCTGGCTCACAAGCGCCGTCATCCCTGCCGATCGAGCATCCGATGGCGCCTTTATAACACTGCGCGACTTATCTGAGAAACAGGTCCGGGCGATTATTGAGAACGCCAGCGGCAGTGACGAAGCGAAAAAGATTAGTGATGTGTATTCATCCTTTATGGCTGCAGATGTGATTGAAGCTAAGGGCTTCACACCGATTCTTGACGACCTAGCTGCATGTGATGCAATTACAAATCTGCCTGATTTTATCTCCACCATGTCAGCCCTAGAAGCCCGAGGTTTGGGCGGCATCTTTGGCTCATTTATCTACGCCGATCAAAAAGACGTTAACTCTAATATTTTGTACTTAGCACAGGGTGGGATTTCACTGCCCGATGAGTCTTACTACCGCGACGACAAATACGCCGATATCCGCAGCGCTTTTCTAGCTCACGTCCAATCTATGTTCACTCTTGTTGGTATCGCCAATGGTGCTGACTTAGCTGCCAAGATTCTGGCACTTGAAACTGCACTGGCAAGTCATCACTTTGATGCCGTTAAAGATCGTGATGCAACCTTGACCTATAACAAGTTAACTCGCGACGACGTAAAAGCTTTGATGCCCGCATTTGACTTTGACCTGTACCTATCGGCCGGTGAAATTCCATCGGTTGTTCTTGACTCCGTGATCGTTCAGCAGCCTCCATATTTTGCGGGCTTGTCAGAGATTCTCTCGACCTTCGATCGAGACAGCTGGGTTGCCTGGCTCAAGTGGAGTGTCATTAGTGGCTCTGCAGCTTATTTATCGAATGATTTAGTTAATCAAAACTTTTCCTTCTATGGCAAGACGCTATCTGGAACCCCCGAACTTCGCGAGCGCTGGAAGCGAGCAGTCTCATTGGTGGAGGGCTCTCTTGGTGAGGCCGTGGGCAAGGTCTATGTGGAGCAGCATTTCCCAGTGGCTGCAAAGGTAGCTATGGAGAAGTTAGTGGCTAATCTGATTGAGGCATATCGCGTGAGCATCAATGAGATCGATTGGATGAGTGCGACTACTAAAGCCAAGGCTTTAGAAAAGCTCGGCAAATTCCGCCCAAAGATTGGCTACCCAGATAAGTGGCGTGACTATTCAGCTCTTCAAACCGACCCTAATGATCTATTTACCAATATCGGACAGGTTACAAAGTTCCAGCGAGATCATGAGTTAGCCAAGATTGGTAAGCCCGTCGATCGCGACGAGTGGCATATGACGCCGCAAACGGTAAATGCCTATTACAACCCGGTGATGAATGAGATTGTTTTTCCAGCGGCGATTTTGCAATCCCCATTTTTCTCATTGACTGCCGATGATGCCGTCAACTACGGCGGAATCGGCGCCGTTATTGGCCACGAGATCGGACATGGCTTCGATGATCAAGGCTCCAAATTTGATGGCGATGGCGCACTCAATAACTGGTGGAGCGATGAAGATCGTGCCGCCTTTGAGATTCGCTCTAATGCTTTGATCGAGCAGTACAACAAACTGGTCCCAGAGGAGACACCAGATATAACTGTCAATGGCGCACTTACTGTTGGTGAAAATATCGGCGACTTAGGTGGCTTAGCCATTGCTTATAAGGCTTATCAAATCTCACTTGCCGGTAAGCCATCGACAGTGATCGGTGACTTAACCGGTGAACAGCGTCTCTTCCTTGGATGGGCACAGGTCTGGCGTGGCAAAGTTCGCCCAGAAGAGATGCGTCGTCGCATCGCAACTGATCCACACTCCCCTAGTGAGTTTCGCTGTAACACAATCGTCAGTAACTTCACACCCTTCTATGAAGCATTTGGTGTTACTGAAAAAGATAAGTTGTGGCTAGATGAATCACAACGCGTTCAGATTTGGTAGTTAATGAGCTTTAACTTTGAGATTAAATCTGCCCAAGAAGACTCTTTAGCGCGCGTTGGAACAATCACAACACCGCATGGACAGATTCAAACTCCAGCATTTATTCCGGTAGGAACTAAGGCCACAGTTAAATCAGTGCTGCCCGAAGCTATGGCCGACCTTGGCGCACAAGCCTTATTAGCTAATGCTTATCATTTGTACTTACAGCCCGGGGCAGATATTTTGGATGAGGCTGGTGGCCTTAGCGAATTCATGAACTGGCCTGGACCAACTTTTACTGACTCTGGTGGTTTTCAAGTCTTATCTCTTGGCGTTGGTTTTAAGAAAGTCTTAGCTATGGATGCAAAGACTTTTCGCGCCGATGATGTCATCGCCGGCAACAAAGAGCGCCTGGCCCATGTTGATGATGAAGGCGTAACTTTTAAATCACACCTTGATGGTTCTATGCATCGCTTTACGCCAGAGATTTCGATGCAGGTTCAGCACCAGATAGGGGCTGACATTATGTTCGCCTTCGATGAGTGCACGACATTACATAACACGCGCCCATATCAAGAGTTAGCTATGGAACGCACGTTGGCTTGGGCCGCCCGATGCCTGGATGAACACAAGCTGCTCACTGATCAACGAAGTACGAAGCCATACCAAGCTCTATTTGGTGTTATTCAAGGGGCCCAATATGAGGATCTACGTAAAAAAGCGGCCGGTGATTTAGGCTCTCTTGAATCTTCCGGTCAATCATTTGATGGCTTTGGAATCGGTGGCGCCTTAGATAAGGAAAAACTTGGAACCATTATCAGTTGGGTCAATCAGGTACTGCCGCAGGAAAAACCGAAGCACTTATTGGGGATCGGCGCCCCTGAAGATCTATTTGTCGGCGTAGAAAACGGTATCGATACATTTGACTGCGTATTAGCCAGTCGAATCGCACGCACAAGCGCTGTGTACACGATGGAGGGGCGTTTTAACCTGTCTAACAGCCGTTTTAAGCGCGATTTCACCGCTATTGACGATGAATGTGACTGTTACACCTGTACGCACTACACACGGGCGTATATGCACCATGTATTTCGTGGCAAAGAGATGATTGCAGCAACTCTTGCAACGATTCACAATGAGCGATTTATTGTTCGCTTAGTTGATCAGATGCGACAGGCGCTTTTGGATGGAAACTTCGCCGATATGAAGGCCGATTTCCTAGGCCGCTATGCCCACCGAAGCGGACAAGCGAGCGACTAAGTAGGGTTTTACTTCTTAGCAGCTAAGCGAGCCTCACGACGGACACGCTGTTCGGCAGGATCTGGTACCGGAACGGCAGCGATCAAGCGACGCGTGTAGTCATTTTTTGGACGCATCAAAATCGAATCACGATCGCCTTCTTCGACCAGCAGACCGTTCTGCATTACTGCAATGCGGTGGGCCAAGATATCGACAACGGCTAAATCGTGGCTGATGAACAGGCAAGCAAACTTCATCTTCTCCTGCAGCTCTTGCAAGAGATCTAAGAATCGGGCCTGTACTGAAACATCTAGCGCCGATGTAGGTTCATCGGCGATTAACAAATCTGGTGTCAAGGCCAGTGCGCGCGCGATACCGACACGTTGGCGCTGTCCACCTGATAGCTCATGCGGATAACGGTTGCGATAGCTGCGTGGAAGTTCTACTTGGTCCAATAAATCTTCGATCATGCGTGCAAGCTCAGGACCCTTAGCAATTTTTGCTAGGAAGATCGGCTCGCCAATTGACTCTCCGATTGGCAGACGTGGATTTAAAGAGCTAGCTGGATCTTGAAAAACGATTCCAGTATGGCGGCGAATCGAGAAGAGATCTTTTTGAGATGCATGGCTAATATCTTTGCCAACAATCTCAATTGTGCCCTCCTTAATAGGAAGTAAACCAATTGCTGCACGACCTACAGTTGTCTTTCCAGAGCCTGATTCTCCTACCAGGCCAACGATTTCACCTGGATAGATTTCGAGGTTAAAGTTTTTCACTGCAGTAAATGCTGGAATTCGTCCGCGCTTTGGATATTCAATGGTCACATCGGTGAGTTTCAAAACGGGATCTGGTTTAGCGCTCTCCTTATAAGGAAGTTCGCGCTTTACACTTGAACCCAACTTTGGAACCGAGCCCAATAGCTGCTGTGTATATGGATGTTGTGGGCGATTAAAGATCTGGTCGGCACTGCCATGTTCAACGGTAATTCCATCCTTCATCACCAAGATCTCATCGGCCATATCGGCGACAACACCCATGTCATGAGTAATCAAAAGAATGGCAGAGTTGAACTTACCTTTAAGATCGCGCATTAAATCTAAAATCTCAGCTTGAACCGTTACATCAAGGGCAGTAGTTGGTTCATCAGCGACCAATAGACCAGGGTCGCAAGCCAGGGCTTGAGCGATCATTGCGCGTTGGCGCTGACCACCTGACAACTGATGCGGGTACTTATTGATAGATTTTTCTGGATCTGGAATATCCACCATTGTGATTAATTCAAGTGCGCGGGCATGTGCTTGATGAGGACCCATGTCAAAGTGATTGCGCAAAGTCTCCATGATCTGAAAGCCGATTGTGTAGACCGGATTTAGTGCAGTCATTGGCTCTTGGAAAATGTAGGCAACTTCTTTTCCTCGGAAATGGCGAAGTGTTACCGCTTTAGCGTTGAGCATCTCCTGATCTTTTACTTTTACGCTTCCAGACATGCGCGCATTAGATGCAAGAAGTGACATTAATCCAAGGGCAGTAGTTGATTTACCTGAACCTGATTCACCAACGATGGCAGTAACTTTGCCGGGTTCAAGCGAGAGATTCATATCGATAACAGCTGGATACCAAACACCATCCACCCAGAAATCAACGTTAAATCCCGCGATCTCTAAAATTGGCTTACTCATAGGTGTGCCTCCGCTTGCTTCATATCAAGGTTTAGATCTAACTGTGACAAACTGTGCGCATGAACAATGCCGAAAAGTTCCGTCCCACTAGTGCGCTGATTATGGGTTGGGTGTTGATCTTTTTTTTCGCCGGTTTTATCGCTCAAAGTATTTACTACGGTGGACTGCTCGAAGCCATCATCACTGTGAGCATCTGCGGTCTGGGCGTTTTCGGCACATACCTCGGTTTTATTAAGCCCTACGTTGTTATCTTTGATGAAGGCATCAAGATCGTTAACCCAACCAAAGAGATCACCGCTAGCTGGGATCGCGTCGATGAGATCGAGACCAAGTACAGCATGTCGATCATCGTTGATGGCCGCACTTTCTACGCGTGGGCCGCTCCAGCTCCTAGTCGTCGTCACGGAAAGCGTATGCATAAGAGTGACTTCACTCCCCGAGGCAGTGAGCACCCGGTTCGAATTGGTGACTCGCCTCGAAGTGATTCGGGTGCGTGTGCCTACATTGCCCGTCTTCGCAGGAAGGATTTCATCACCCGAGCTGTGCCGGCTCACAATATCTTCCAGATTAGAAGCGGTCTGTTCATTAAATAAATTAGTCATCGGCCTGTGCCAGTTTTCTAGCAGTGGCTGACTCTTGACGCTCTTTCTTTGAAATGCGTCGACGCTGGCGTGGATCAAATGCATCGCGCAGACCATCGCCAATAAAGTTAATGCTCAGCGCAATTGAGATAATAAAGAAGCCTGGATACCAAAACAGCCATGGGCGGGTCGTAAATGAATCTTGATACTGGCTAATTAATAGTCCCAGTGAAACATCGGGTGGAACCACGCCAAAGCCTAAGTAAGAAAGTGCCGTCTCAAGCAAAATTGCTCCCGATAAGAGCAGAGTTACAGAGACGATGATGATTCCGACGGCGTTAGGCAAGATGTGCTTGAAGATAATGCGGCGATTGGATGCACCAGCAACGCGCGCTGCATCAACGAACTCTCGTTCACGAAGGGTTAAGAACTCTCCACGCACTAAACGTGACAGGCCAGTCCAGGCAAATAAACCTAAGTAAAACGCTAAGAAAATCGCGCCCAGGTTGCCGTAGTGGTAACCGATAACAGAGCCAATAAGAACTGCTGGAACTGTGATCATAAAGTCCACAAGACGCATCAGGATTGAGTCAATCTTTCCGCGATAGAAGCCAGAGATTGAACCGACGATAGTTCCAATTGTTCCGCCTAGGAAACCAATAACTACCATTACAGATAATGAGCGCTGGGCGCCCTTCATTACTAATGCAAAAAAGTCATGTCCAATGTCATCTTGACCAAATGGATGCGTACCAAGTCCAATACCTGCTCCACCTAAAAACTTAGGTCGCAAAGAGATTGTCGGACATCCAACGGTGCCACCTGGACAGTCGCCTACGCGAAGCTCGGGTAGATCCTCAGTCGTCCACTTCCACCAACCTGGAATTCTCCATACTCCAAATAATCTAAAGTCTAGAGCCGAAAATACAAAGATGACGATTGAAATAATCGTTACTAAAGAGATAACTGCTGCACGGTGCCGGAAGAAGCGGCGGCGAACAATTTGTCCCTGGCTTAAGCCTTCAACTTCTCGGTTGGAAATCGCGTTCTCACCGCTGAGAACCTCAGTTGATTCCGTTGACTTCTTAGATTTGAAGGCCATTTATGCACCACTTCCTACTCGAATACGTGGGTCTAAGGCCGAGTACAACAAATCTGCAACTAAGTTAGCCAGGACCGACAAAGTGGATGTTACAAAGAAGACGCCCATTAAGAGATTTAAGTCAAAGGAGAGAATGCCTCGATAAAACAGCGTTCCCATACCAGACCAACCAAAGACGCGTTCAGTAATGAGCGCACCACCAATAACGCCGGCAAAGTCAACGACCATAATCGTTGTTAAAGGAATCATTGTGTTTCGAAATGCGTGGCGCATGATCACAGTTCGTTCAGTTAATCCCTTAGCCCGGGCAGTACGGATGTAATCCTGATTAAGCACCTCTAGCAGCGTTCCGCGGGAGTATCGAATATAGCCCGCAAAGGAAATCAACGTCAGTGCAACAGTCGGTAAGAACAAGTGCATGACTACGTCAAGATTAGAAATCCAAAAATCTTGTGTATCTAATAAATCACTACGCTGGCCAATGGTTGGTACCGGTCGATAGTTAATCGCATCGGTCTCCATGTATGGCTGCCACGTTTGCATAAATTTGTCGACGACGACAATTATCGATGAAAGAAATGCGGTTAGGACTGCGGTTCGAATAATTGGTCCACGATCGATCTTTGAGAATGAAATTCCGGCAAAGACTCCTACTGTGATGAGGATTGAGAAGATTGCAAAGACTCCAAGTGCGCCTTGGTGGTTATCAAATACCCAGTTTGCAGGGTAATACATCACCAAAGTTGCAGCTGAGACAGTAAGGGATGCGCGTAGGGCAGCTTTATTGGTAATACCAACTGAAAGTTGTGTCACTCCATATGCGATACCTATAGATAAGCCAACAACAATGATTGGTCCAAGACCTGGATGCAAGAACCAGTTCATGGCATCCATAATCGCAACCATTCCACCGGCGATTAAAGTGGCAGTGCCAAATACTGTCCAGAAAGTTTTGCGTGATCCGCCAATGACCGAGGCCCAGAAAATTCCGCTCGCTAGCGCTAGAAGTAGCAGACCTTTGAGTGGAACATTTGGTTCTCGTAAAAAGTTATTAAATGAGATTGCTAGGTACTGCTTAAGCAATACGGCTACCCAGAAGATTGGAAGTGAGAACATTAAAAACGATACGAAGGTCATCGAATAATCGAATCGGCTGTACTGGCGAAGTGCAGTAACAACACCGATTCCAATACCCATGACTATTGCAAGAATCGTTGAAGCTAAAACCAGGCGAAGCGTCACTGGGATAGCTTGGGCCAAATCGCCCCCTACTGTTGCACCTTCGCGGGTCATACCAAAGTTTGCATTACCTACGAATAGGCCTAGGACGCCTTTGAGCCAGAGGAAATATCTAGCTGGAGGCGGAACATCTAGTTGCAGTTCACGCGAGAGAGCAATCATTAAGAAATCTCGATTGGGATCAGTGCTGGTCTTTAAATCAGCCAGAGGATCACCTGAATATGCCGCAAGGTTGTAGAGGATAAAACTAGAACCCATGAGGATGACGCCCAAAACGCCCAAACGGCGCATGATGAAAGCAAGCATCGTGAATTAAAACCTTTCTAGCGGCAAGTACTACGGTCAAAAACTTTTCAGACTATACAGGCAATGACACCCGGAAGTTGCCTTCCGGGTGTCATCTTTACTACCTATTTATTACTAAGGATTAATAACCCTTAGTAGGTCCACTCCCAGTAGTTCCACACCATCTGTGGAGACAATGGGCCTGGCTTTACGTTCTTGAGATCCTTGTTAACTGCTACAACACCTGGGTGTACGAATACACCTGTTGTGATTGCATCAGCATTTGTTAGGCGCTCAATTGCGATGTACTTAGCACCAAGGATCGCCTCTGAAAGAGGTGCATCCAAAGTTGCAATGATTCCATCAACTGCTGGGTTGCTGTAACCAAGGATGTTATTTCCACCATTGGTATCAAAGACCTCAGCTGATTGACGCTGTGTTACAGATGATGCAACCCAAGCGAAGAAGTATGCATCGTAATCTGAGTTACCTAGCTTTGAAGGCCAGTCAGTACGGACATCTCCTACTAGGTCGAATCCAATCTTTGCCATGTTTGCCTTAGCTAAAGCGAACTCTGAGGCACGACGTGGATTGTTTCCTGGAACAAGTACGCGAACCTTTACTGGGCTCTTAAGCGCATTTGGATAGTACTTCTTAACCAAGTTAAGTGCAGTCAGGTTACGTGATGCTTGAGTTCCACGTGTTAGGAATGAAGATCCGTTAGCTGCAATCACCTTTGAGTAAAGAGCTGATCCTGGTGAAACCCATGTTGATGAAAGTGGAGTTGTAACACCGTTAATTGGTGCAATCAACTTCTCCATGATTTCATCGCGTGGAATTCCAAGTAGGAATGCTTGACGAAGTGCCTTTGACTTAGCGCCATCTTTTACTGAGAAAAGACCAGTGTATGGAGCCTCATCAACGACAGTGTCATAGTGAAGATCCCAGTGCTCGTAAGCAACTTGTTCTACACCAACGACGTTAACTGCAGAGATCTTCTTTAGTGCGGCAACGCCATCAGCAGTTGCCTGACCTGCGTAAACATCGAGCTCGCCGTTAGCAAGTGCCTGTGCAGCAGCTGTGCCATCACCGATGAACTTGAATACAACAGTATCGATTGTTCCACTCATCGCTGGACCCGAGTTGTACTTAGGGTTCTTCTTAAGTGTTACAGAAGTCTTTGCAACTGCGCTGTCAAGAATAAATCCGCCATTGCTTACGAGAAGCAGTGGGTTAGTTGTCTTGTCAACAGTTGTGATTGTGAAATCTTCTGACCAGACTTTACCAATTTTCTTGAGCAAAACTGAGTCCTTGGCATTGAATGCAGTTACAAAGCGATCACGAGCAGCTTCGTTTTGTGCAACAGTTCCAAGATCCTTCTTGCCTTCTGCCATCAACACAAGTGCGTGAACAGAGGCTGGTCCTGGACCGTATAGATCCCAGTTAGCGATTGGCTTCTTGAAGCGAAGAGTTACTGTCATCTTGTCGGCAGAAAGTGTTGGCTCTCCAACGATGTTGTCAGCATAAACTCCTGAGTATCCAAGACCGTTAAATGCTGGCTTGGCAGTCTTGCTCTTTGGATCTCCAAGACCTGCGGCGATTGAATATGCATCGCTCTGCAGAACGTGTGAAAGAAGAAGGTCTTCACCAGTAATTGGTGTTCCATCTGACCACACGCGGCCTGGGTTAACTGTCCATGATGTACGGAAGTCGGTCTTTGTGTTCTTAGTGATCTTGTATGAACCAAAAACAGTGTTCTTTACAAGCTCTTTCTTGTTGTTGTAATAGTTAAATCCTGCACCCTGCAGGTATGAAACTGCAGAACATGTTGTTGAGTTCGTAGCTGAAAGGCTGCAGTTCAAACCAGTGATTGCGTTTGTTTCATGCAGGATTACAGTTGAACGCGTTGCAGCCTGGGCTGGGGTCAGTAGTGATACTGCCAAAGCCGCAGAAGCTGTAATTGCTAACGCAAATTTTGCGCTGCGTTGTAACTTCATTAGTCCTCCTTGAGGGGTTATTGGGTACATGTGAAGAGTCGACTAACCCCACACCTACCCATTGGTGGAGAGAGTCTGCCGTACCTTCCCACTGTGACGCAACAGGCAAAGGGCTAGCACTTGCCCACAAATCGCCGTTTATACCTATATATAAGGTGAGGAATTGGGAAAAATCACCCCTGCTGGCGGGCCTTTTCGATTTTTGCTGTGGTTAATCGAGGCGCCGCCAATGCCCACAAAAACAGGCCCAGTACGACCGAAATCAGGTAAGGGGCCCGAAGGGCGCTTTCGCGAGAAACCAAGTGAGTCATCACCGTGACCAATCCCCCGCCCACAAACATTCCAATGGGGATCGAACCCCAGGCAAAGAATCGATAGACGCTATTGACCCGACCTAGCAACGCCGGCGGGATGATGCTTTGGCGAAGTGAGACGGTGATTGTGTTCCATAAAATCGCAACAAATGTCTCAAAGGCGGTCACAACCCAGACAACCTGCCATGAAGAGGTCAGTCCAACAATTAAGTTTCCAATCGGGGCAGCGGCCAAGGCTAAAGCCAAGGATGGACCACTTCCCAACTTAGCCGAGACTTTAGGCGCAAAAAATCCGCCAATAGTTCCGCCGATTGCACCTGCCGTAC
The DNA here is from genome assembly GCA_049314595.1 of Candidatus Planktophila sp. GTDB lineage: Bacteria > Actinomycetota > Actinomycetes > Nanopelagicales > Nanopelagicaceae > Planktophila. The sequence goes on from JBMOET010000032.1 coordinate 11,460, forward strand.
CCAAAATGGCAAAGATAAAGACCGTTGTATGTAAAACCTCTTGGGCAAATAAAATATAGACGGCACCGACCATAGTGCCCAACCCATTCATGCAACCCAAGATGATCGCCATGGGCCGCAGTAATGGATGCGCCCACAACCAATCGTAGCCTTCTCGAATCTCAGCTCTGAAATTTATTTTTTCACGGGGTGCATCGCTTTGAATTGGCCTAAAACTTCCAGCAAGTGAGGCAATGAGTGCAACGGCAATAAAGAAAGAGACTGCATCAAAGAAGAAGGGTAAGAAGATTGCGATTCCAATAAGCAAAGAACCCAGAGGAGGTCCAATGAAACTATTTGTTAAAGATTCAGCCGACCACATTCGGCTATTAGCTTTCTCTAAGTTCTCTTGATCAACAACTGATGGCATTAAAGTCTGCGCACTGTTATCGCGCAGAACTTCGGCTAGGCCAAATAAAAATGCCGTAATCACTAAAGTTATGTACAAACCCCAATTGGTTTTCAGATCAGTAATAGAGGTCAAGTCATTGAGCGATGGCAGTGAATCTCTATTCATGAAAACAACTGCACCGACAAAGACTGTCAATATCCCGCGCAGAAAATCCATACCTACAATTAATTTGCGTCTATCAAATCGATCGGTCAGCACACCGGCATGTAAAGTGAAGATGAGCCATGGAAGACGCGAGGCAAAACCAGCTGCAGCAATAAGTATTGGGGAACGTGTTACCGCAGATGCCAGCCAAGGGTAGGCCACCATTGAGACACCATCGCCCAGATTTGATATCGCCGTAGCCATCCACAGCTTCCAGTATGAGCGTCCTAAAGGCTTTGTCATTGCTAAATCTTACCGAGACGCTTCGGCGCTTTCACTAACTCCCAGCAAGAATGGAAGTGATAGAGCTGCGATTGCCGTCGCAATGATTCCCCCAACAATTAACGGGGCCCGTAAGCCAGTCTTTGCAATAAAGCCACCCAAAAGAGAGCCGAATGGCATCAATCCCCATACAAGCGTGCGCCTGGTTCCATGGACCCGACCATATAAATGGGCAGGTATTGCGCTTTGGTATGTAGACATTAACAAGATATTCCACTGCGAAATTGTGAAGGCTGCAACTGTAGAAAGTGCGATAAAGACATAGATATTAGGAGCAAAACCTTGAAGCAAAATGATGAGCGAGCTCAAGAAAATACCGGCAGTCATTACCTTGCTTCGTCCAAATTTCGTTGAGAGTTTAGGAGCGGCAATTCCGCCAGCTATTGCACCAACGGCTTGCACGGAAAGGGCGATTCCAAAAAAGGCTGGCTTCAGATGAAGATCGTTGACCATAAACAAAACAATTGTCGATGTGGACATCGAATAACAAAAACCAATGCTGGCCGTTGTTATCACCAGACGCAGAAGTACCTTGTTGTTGTACAAATAACTAATACCAAAGCGAATCTCACTCATGAAATTAGGCTTAGTCTGAGCTGCACCCTCAACGCGCAAATCTTGCAAAAATTTGACGGGAATCGCTGCAGCTAAAATGGCGGCCACCAAGAAACCCAAACTATTTGCCATGAAAGGTAAGTAAATTGCAGCAGCGTACAAAAAGCCGCTAATCGGAGTGCCAACAAAGCCTTGAACAATCGTCTCTGAGATTTGCAATCTTGAATTTCCACGCTCCAGCTGATCCTTATTGAGGATTTGTGGAATCAGAGATTGCGACGTGGTATCGGCCGTAACTTCGCACACACCGATACAAAAAGTTGCAAGGAAAAGCAAGTAAATCGTGATGGTATGGGTTGAAATCGATAGCGCCAGAAGCGCGGCAATAAGAAAACGGACAACATTGGCCCCGGCCAAAAGAAATCTACGATCAACTCGATCAACTATTACTCCAATGGGGATAGCAAAAAATAGCCATGGCAACATCACTAAAGCGCTGAGCATCGAAATCAGGACAGGGTTCTTGGTCAAAGTTATTGCAAGCAGTGGGGCCGCAGCAGATAGAACGCCATCGGCAAGATTTGTGGTCAGACTCGCTCCCCATAAGCGGTTAAAGGCTGGTCCTAGAGCTTTCATAGAAGTGCACAATAACTTGAAAACTAGATCAAGAGAAGTTTCTGAGCTTTTTCTACCGCACTATGGCGGCCATCGGCTTCTAATTTTCGATACGTATTTCTCAAATGTGTTTTCATAGTGTTCTGTGAGATGTGCAGTGACTTTGCTATTGCATTTATTGGGTGTCCCGTAGTCAAGTGTTTCAATATTTCAATCTCACGCTTGGTCAACGGTTCAATCAAAACACCTGAATCCGCCTTCTTTTCGTACAGACGTTGCGTCATAGATTGCACTAGCTCCTCCAAATACACAGTTGGTCGTTGGGCGCACACTTTGACGATTAGGGGATACAACTTATGTTGGCGAATAAAGTATTCGTGATATCCACAATCTGCTCCCAGCTGAAGGGCTTCACTGAGGCTCTTGAGAGCAAGATTTTCATGATCACTATTCATAATTGTAATTGCTAGCAACTTAGTTATTCGCTGCCTCACTGT
>JBMOET010000033.1:0-14000 GCA_049314595.1 Candidatus Planktophila sp.
CGAGGCGCTCGGCCTGCATAACTGTTTCGACTGAGTCAGCAATAATTTCGCGTGAAACTAGCGAGAAGTGCATACCTTCATGGCCCATTGAAATTCCATCGGATACTGAGATCGTTCCAAACTGCATGGGAAATCCGCCAGCATCGATGACACCTTGGCGTGATGCTTTTGCAAGACGATCGAGAGATAAGTTGCATGGAGTAATTTCATTCCATGATGATGCGATACCAATTTGAGGTTTTACCCAATCGGCATCTCCCATTCCAACTGCGCGCAACATTCCACGTGCAGGTGCGCGCTCCATTCCATCGGTAACTAATCCAGAGCGCGGTTTCATCGTCGACATGCGATAATTCTAGCCTCTTACCAACAAATCATTTAATCGAATATTGGAGCTTTTGCGTGTCAAATCCTAACTACCCTGCCGGCCAGGCCCCAGATCGCTGGCGTACTCTCATCGTTGTAGCTATTTCTCAGCTTATGGTTGTGCTGGACTCTTCAATCGTTAATATTGCAATTCCTAGTGCAAAGTTAGATCTCGGAATTACGGATGCTAATCAGCAGTGGGTCATTACGGCATACACACTTGCATTTGGTTCGCTACTTCTCTTAGGTGGACGCATCGGTGATTTCATGGGCCGGAAGAAGATATTTTTAGTTGGGCTAATCGGATTCGCAGGTGCATCAGCCCTTGGTGGAATCGCATCGACACAGGCCCTTCTCTTTGGTGCTCGCGCCCTACAAGGAGTCTTTGCTGCCCTGTTGGCACCTGCAGCCCTTGCAATTATCTCGGTAACTTTTACTGTTCCTGCAGAACGCGCAAAAGCCTTTGGTGTTATGGGTGCAATCTCTGGTGGCGGTGCTGCAATCGGCTTAATTGTCGGCGGCACACTCACTGAGTTCTTTTCTTGGCGCTGGTGCTTAGGCGTCAATGTTCCAATAGCAGTGATTGCATTCTTCCTAGCAACGAGATTTGTTCATGAATCAAAGGCTGAGGGAAATCGAACCTACGATGTACCTGGCGTTATTACTGCTACTGCAGGACTTTTCTCATTGACGTACGGCTTCAATCAAGCGGCGACTTCAGGTTGGTCTGATGGACATACTCTTGGCTTCTTAGCTGCAGCGGTAATTCTCTTGGTTGTCTTTGTTGTCATCGAGAGCAAAGTTGCAAATCCACTAATGCCACTTCGCGTAATTACCGATCGCAACCGCGGTGGTTCATACCTTGGCTCATTAGTTGTCGGTGCCGGGCTATTTTCAATGTTCTTATTCTTAGGTCTCTACTTACAAGTCATCCTTGGATACAGTCCCCTTAAGTCGGGCTTTGCATTCTTGCCATTTACTGCCGGAATTATTGTCTTTGCCGGAATCGCATCACAGCTGCTTCCAAAGTTTGGTCCTAAGCCGTTAATGATCCCTGGATTAATAGCTGCCGGATTGGGACTTTTGTTCTTATCAAATATCACTCCTGAAACTTCATACGTCGGACATGTTTTACCCGCACTATTAATCATGTCTAGCGGTATGGCTCTTGTCTTTATTCCACTGACTACTACTTCATTGCATGGCGTCAGCAATCACGACACTGGCGTAGCAAGTGCGATGGTCAATACAAGTCAGCAAATTGGTGGCTCACTCGGCACGGCGCTTCTTAATACTGTTGCAGCTACCGCCACAGCGACTTATGCAACTGCGCATACGTCCCTTGGCAAGATGGTTCAACCATTTGCGATGACCCATGGTTTTACCGTTGCATTTAAATTCAGTGCAGGGCTGCTATTTATTGGCGCGCTAGTTCTGTTTTTCTTTATCAATATTGGTAAAGATGCCGTAGTAGAAACTGAAGGCGTCTTAGTTCACTAATTACCCTTGACCCAAGTGGCCAAGTAGAAGCTCCCGTACGCGGGCAGCATCTGCTTGGCCCTTTGTCTCTTTCATGACTGCGCCAATTAACGCGCCCGCTGCAGGCAAGTGTCCGTTACGAATTTTTTCAGCTGTCTCTGGTTGCTCGGCACAGACTTTTTCAATCGCCGCCATAAGTGCACCATCATCGTTGACAACTTTAATTCCACGCGCTGCAATTACTGCCGCTGGGTTTCCCTCACCAGCAATGACGCCTTCAATAACTTGGCGTGCAAGCTTGTCGGTTAACTCTCCTGCAGTCACTAAGGCGACAATTTCTGCCACATCAGTTGGCGAAATTGCCAAGTCTGTAATCGCTACATCTTTATCATTTGCTATGCGTGAGATTTCACCCAACCACCAACTTCGTGCCTTTGTTGGATCGGCGCCTTGGTTAACCGTTGCTTCAACAATATTGAGGACATCGGCGTTAATCATCGCTGCCATCTCTTTATCAGGTACGCCCCATGCCTCTTGCAAACGTTTGCGGTGAATTGATGGTCGCTCAGGCAATGCAGCGCGCAGAGTTTCAATCCATGCAGCATCTGGTGCAACCGGAACTAAATCTGGCTCTGGGAAATATCGGTAATCCTCGGCCTGCTCTTTAGATCGACCTGAGCGAGTTAAGCCCGACTCTTCTTGGAAGTGACGAGTCTCTTGGACTACGCGCTCACCCTTATTTAATAGCTCGGCATGGCGAATCATCTCGCCACGAATCGCACGTTCAACAGAGCGAAGTGAGTTAACGTTTTTAGTTTCACTGCGTGTGCCCAAAGTTTCGACACCTATTAAGCGAAGTGAGACGTTGGCATCGCATCGCAATGAGCCTTGCTCCATCTTTACATCGCTGACACCTAGTGAGCGCAAGATGTCGCGAAGCTCTGCGACATAGGCTTTTGCAACTTCTGGTGCGTACTTACCTGTGCCAGGAACTATCTTGGTCACGATCTCAACTAAAGGAATTCCGGCACGGTTGTAATCTAGAAGTGAGTATTCAGCACCATGAATACGACCGGTTGCACCACCTACGTGAAGTGACTTTCCAGTGTCTTCTTCCATATGTACGCGCTCGATTTCAATGCGAAATACTTTTGGGCCTTCATCGGTTTCGATTTCAACGTCAACATAGCCGTTAACGCATATAGGTTCGTCATACTGTGAGATTTGAAAGTTCTTTGGCATATCTGGATAGAAGTAGTTTTTGCGCGCAAAGCGACTAAAAGGTGCAATAGAGCAGTTCAGAGCGAGTCCGATTTTAATCGTTGATTCAATCGCTTTTTCATTAACCGTAGGCAACGCACCTGGAAGCGCTAAACAGACTGGACATGTCTGGGTGTTTGGCTCTGCACCAAAAATAGTGCTGCAACCACAAAACATCTTCGATTGCGTATTAAGTTCAACGTGGACTTCTAGACCTAACACTGGTTCGTATTTAGCCATTACCTCATCGTATGTAAGCGCCATTTATTTACCCACCAATGCTGGAATCTTTGATAGCAGCGGTGCGCCCCACTTAGTCAGCAAAGCTGCCTCTAACGCTGCACCTACCAAATACATGCGCTCATCTTTCATTGCAGGTGCCATGATTTGGAAACCAACTGGCAGGCCATCCTCTGGCGCTAAACCTGAAGGCAGGGACATGCCACCAATACCGGCCATATTGACTGGGATTGTCGCAATATCATTTAAGTACATAGCGATTGGATCATTAGATTTTTCGCCGATTTTAAAGGCTGTTGTTGGACACGTTGGCGAGACCATCACATCGCATTTTTCAAAGGCGTTATTGAAGTCTTGTGTAATTAATGTGCGGACCTTTTGTGCACTTCCATAATAAGCATCGTAATAGCCAGATGAGAGCGCATAGGTCCCAAGAATGATTCGACGCTTCACTTCGCGGCCAAAGCCAACTTCGCGCGTTAGATTCATTACCGATTCAGCCGAAGCTCCAGCGACATCACCAACACGCAAGCCATATCGCATCGCATCAAAGCGAGCTAAGTTTGATGAACACTCAGATGGTGCAATTAAATAATATGCAGCCAGGGCGTATTCAAAGTTTGGTGCAGAAACTTCAACTATTTCAGCTCCGGCAGCGGCTAACAACTCAAGTGATTCTTCAAAACGCGTGCGCACTCCGCTTTGATAGCCATCACCATTGAGTTCTTTAACAACACCAATCTTCATACCCTTAACGTCGCCACTTCTTGCTGCAGCAACTACTTGTGGCACTGGAGCGTTAATGCTCGTTGAATCCTTAGGGTCGTGTCCGGCTATGGCTTCGTGCAGTAATGCAGCATCTAAAACTGTGCGCGCGCAAGGACCTGCTTGATCAAGGGAGGATGAAAACGCCACCAATCCAAAGCGAGATACCCCGCCATACGTTGGCTTTACTCCTACAGTTCCAGTAACTGCTGCAGGTTGGCGAATTGAGCCGCCAGTATCGGTTCCAATTGCAAGAGGTGCTTCAAAGGCGGCTAAGGCTGCAGCCGATCCTCCCCCTGAACCTCCAGGAATTCGTGATAAATCCCAAGGATTGTGCGTTGGTCCGTAGGCAGAGTTTTCAGTGGAAGAGCCCATTGCAAACTCATCCATGTTGGTCTTACCTAAAATAACAATGCCGTTCCTCTTTAAATTAGTGACAACGGTTGCGTCATAAGGCGGACGCCAGCCTTCGAGAATCTTTGACCCACACGTTGTTGGAACACCTTCTTGTGTCATGACATCTTTTAATGCAAGTGGAACTCCGGCAAGAGGCGATAGTTTTTCTCCAGCTGCGCGCTTAGCATCGATCTCGGCTGCTTGAGCAAGGGCGCCTTCATTATTGACAAAGAGAAATGCATGTACGTCGGCATCTACTGCTGCGATGCGGTCTAGATGCTTTTGCGTTAACTCAACCGATGTAGCTTCGCCCGCGCTAAGTCGTGTTGCCATTTCGGCAGCTGATAAATGAATCATGCTTCTTCACCTAAAATCTGTGGAACACGAAAACGTGACTCTTCTTGGGCAGGTGCACCCGATAAGGCTTCTTCGGGAGTAAGTGATGGCACAACTACATCTGGGCGAAAAACATTGCGAAGTGGAAGTGGATGCGATGTTGGCAGCACGTCAGCTCCAGCGACTTCTTGTACTCGCGCGACTGCATCTAAAATCACCGTAAATTCATTGGATAGATTTACTAGTTCTTCATCGCTCATCTCGATGCGTGCAAGTCGTGCAAGGTTTGCGACATCATCGCGAGAAAGGCTGGTCATGGGCGTGATTCTAATTAATTCGCGCACTAACTGCGAATCTGACCATTTCCAGTAACGATCCAGGTTGTGGTCGTCATGGCTTCAAGGCCCATTGGTCCACGGGCATGCAGTTTTTGATTCGAAATCCCGATTTCCGCGCCAAAACCCATCTGTTCGCCATCGGTAAAGCGCGTGGAGGTATTGACCATAACTGCGGCGCAATCACTTAAAGCGATAAAGCGATCGGCATTGGCCCTATTTTCAGTCACTATTGCCTCGGTGTGCTGCGTGCCGTATTTAGCAATATGTTCACTTGCAGCATCAACTGAGTCAACTATGGCGATATTCATCTCCAGAGTTCCATACTCAGTAGACCAGTTCTCATCACCAGCAAGACTGGCGGGAATCTGACTGGCCAAAGCAAGACTGGCGCTATCACAGTGCAGAACTACACCAGCATCATGAAGCGCCTTCAATGCAATCGGTACAAAATGTGTAGCAATATTCTTATGAACTAAAAGAGTTTCAGCGGCATTACACACACTAGGGCGTTGCGTTTTAGAGTTAATAATAATTGGCAAAGCTTTTTCTAAGTCGGCAAACTCATCAATAAATACATGGCATACCCCAGCGCCGGTCTCAATTGTGGGCACAGTTGACTCATCGACAACCATACGAATCAGCGATGCACTTCCCCGTGGAATTACTAAATCTACTTTGCCACGGGCATGTAAAAGTGCTTTAACACTTTCGCGACTATCTGATGGAACTAACTGGATTACATCAGGTGAGATAAGTGTTCTCGCAAGAGCATCACGCATAACGGTTACAAGGATCTGATTACTTTGTGCCGCACTCGATGATCCGCGCAGTAAGGCGGAGTTGCCTGACATTAATAAAATCACGGCAGCATCTACAGTCACATTAGGCCTGGCCTCATAGACCATTCCAATGACTCCAAATGGAACGCTGACTTGTTTGAGTTCGATGCCATTAGGTAAAACAGATTGGCGCAAAACCTTGCCCAGTGGATCCTCAAGGGCGGCGACCTGGCGCGCACCATCGGCAATTGCCTTTATTCGCGCAGCAGTTAAAGACAAGCGATCAAGTAGAGATTCATTAAGACCATCGGCTCGGCCGCGTTCCATGTCTTTTTCATTAGCACTAAGGATTTCAGCGCTTCTTGCCTCTATGGCATCGGCGATGGCTAACAAGGCCTCTTTACGCTGGGCAGTTGAGGCAACACTCAAAGTTCGTGCTGCAGTGCGCGCGACATCGGCAAGCTGTGAAACTACTGTCGCGGCATCCATGCCCGTAAGCCTATCGGGAGTTAGGCTTGCCACGTGCTCACATTAATTCGCAAGATTCTTATAGTTGTATTCGTGCTCTATCTAGGCCTGTTTGGTTTAACTAAGGCCATTAGATATCCCGAACCAATAGCATCTATTAAGTTAGGTCTAGCACCAGCGTCAAAGACGCCTGATCTAATGCCAGCGCACATCATCTCCGCAACACCGGGAACACCATGGCAGCAAGGTATCTCTGAAAAGATTGATCAAGTGACTTGGAATGGCAAAACACAGGATTTTGAAAACTTTCTTAATGACACCAATACAAATGCTTTTCTAGTCATTCGTGGGGGAAAGATTACATACGAGAGGTATTGGAATGGCAAGACTGTTTCAACGGTTCTTCCTTCCTACTCTGTAGCTAAAACTATGACATCCCTTGTCATTGGGCAGTTAATTGATGAAGGAAAAATTAAAGAGAGCGATACCTTTGTCAGTATTTTGCCTCAGTTTAAAGCCGATACATCCTTCGACAAGGTCACGATAAAAGACTTACTCGATATGAACTCTGGCATAGGAGTTTCAGATAATTACCCTACGGGACCAAGTGGTTGGGGTGTAGCCATTGCGCAGATGTATGCATCAACTGATATTGATTGGTTCTTACTGCACAATCGCAAAATGACTGAAGAGCCAGGAACTTTTCCCGAGTATCGAAGCGTTAACACGCAGATGCTCGGACTCATTGTTCAAAAGATTACCGGTCAAGGCGTAGCCGATGCATTTAGCGAACGTATCTGGAAAAAAGTAGGAGCAGATTATGATGCAACGTGGAACGTCGATAAAGTCGGCGGACATGAAAAGGCGTTCTGCTGTTTCAATGCAACTGCCCGAGATTATGCACGAGTTGGTTTAGCGCTCATGTCTGGAATACCTTCGATCGCCAGTACTTCCTGGAAGGCCAGACTCTCTACCCCTGCAGTCACTTTGGATTATGGATGGGGTTATGGAGCTCAGATGTGGCATCCATACACAGGAATCAACTTAATGCTTGGCCTGCATGGCCAATATATTTATCAAGATGCCTTGCACGACACCATCATTGTAAAACTGAGTGATATGCCTACTAGTGCAGATGGAATGAGTTCTAAGGTAGCCGCTGTTTTGCGGCAGATCTCAGAGAAGAACTAAATCATCGCGATGCACTAGCTCGCGTTCATACTCTGCTCCCAATGCCTGTGCTAACTCTTTGGTTGATCGCCCAAGCATTTGTGGCAGATCTTCGCTATCAAATGCGACTAAACCACGTGCAATAACTGTGCCATCTGGACCAACTAGCTCTACGGCATCTCCTGCAATAAAACTTCCAGTCACTGCAGTCACACCTGCCGGAAGTAGTGAAACACCGCGCTCTAAAATCGCTTTTACTGCGCCAGCATCTAAAACTAATGTGCCATGTGTTGTCGTTGCATGAGCAAGCCACAACAATCGCGACGTTGTCTTGCTGGGCTGGGCATGGAAATAAGTTCCTAATTGAACACCGTTCATGCTCTGATCAACATCGGCCAACGATGTGAGCAGCATTGGAATTCCTGCATTAGTTGCAATTCGCGCGGCCTCCACCTTTGTCACCATTCCACCGCTGCCAACACCTGCACTACCCACGCCACCTAGAACAACGGATTCAATATCGGTAATTGTTGCAACTTCATGAATTGGTGCAGCACCAGGTTGTGATGGAGGAGCATCGTAAAGGGCATCGATATCTGAGACTAAGACTAAGAGATCTGCACCAACTAATAATGCGACAAGGGCAGCTAAACGATCATTATCGCCAAATCGAATCTCTTGCGTACCAACTGTGTCGTTTTCATTAATAACTGGAACAACACCAAGTTGCAGTAAACGATACAAAGTACGTTGGGCATTTTGATAATGCGAACGGCGCACAACATCTTCAGTTGTTAAGAGAACTTGCGATGCGGTGATTGAATGTTTAGCAAAGCTCTGTGTGTACTGTGCTATCAGCAGACCTTGACCAACTGAGGCCGCGGCTTGTTGAGTTGCTAAATCTTTAGGGCGAGAAGTAAGGCCCAGAGGAGCCAAGCCTGCGGCAATAGCACCCGATGAAACCACGACTACTTCAGCTCCGCGCGCCTTACATGCGGCTACAACGCCAGCTAACTTTTCAACTGCGCTTTCATCTAACTCAGATCCGGCCTTACCGGTGAGAGATGACGAGCCAATTTTGATGACGATGCGTTTGGCAGAGCTGATCTGCGCTCGGCTCACTTGGCATCTCCATCCTCTTCATTTACTTCAACAAGTTTAGGTGAGTGAGGGTCGATTACGTTGTACTCCCACTGCTTGGCGATTTCATCATCAGTTAATACATCTTCAACGCGCTCAGTCTGCTGCCACGTAGATTCAAGACGTGAATCTTCTCCGCGACGATGTAAGTGGCCCGCTAACTGCTCAGCCCCAGCCTCAATCGTTGGCTCCCAGTCAAAGACAACTTCAGTTGCGCCATCGCCAATGCGAACTTCGCTTCCGGCAACTGCGCCCTTCTTGAAGAGATCTTTTTCTACGCCTAGTTGAGCTAAACGATCGGCTAAGTAACCGATGGCTTCAGCGTTCTTAAAGTTAGTCTGTCGAACCCAACGCTCGACTTTCTTACCGCGCACAGTAAATGACCCATCGGCATTAGCCTTAACTGCAAAGCCTGAATCATCGACTGCAACTGGGCGCAAAACAATACGTGTGCGCTCCTCTACAACTGCAGCTGCACGATCTTTTTGAATCAAACGTGCCATTGCATAAGTAAGTTCTTGTAATCCAGCACGTGATGCAGCAGAGACTGGATATACCTCATAGCCTTTAGCACGAAGATCATCGGCGACCATATCGGCCATTGCTTGACCATCTGGTAAATCGATTTTGTTGAGCGCAATAATTCGCACACGATCTTCTAATCCACCATAGAGCGCTAACTCATTTTCAATAGTCTCTAAATCATGAATTGGATTTCGATCAGTCTCTAAAGTTCCACAGTCCAGAACATGCACAAGTGCAACACAGCGCTCGACATGGCGCAAAAATTCAAGACCTAAACCTTTTCCTTGGCTTGCTCCCGGAATCAGTCCTGGAACATCGGCTACGGTAAATCGAGTTTCCCCTGCCTGTACAACACCTAGATTTGGAACCAGTGTCGTAAATGGATAATCAGCAATCTTTGGGCGGGCTGCAGAAATCGCGGCGATCAACGATGATTTACCCGCGCTTGGATAACCAACTAAAGCGATATCGGCAACTGATTTAAGTTCAAGTAAAAGTGTGCGCTCTTCACCTGGTTCACCCAGTAATGCAAAGCCTGGTGCGCGGCGCTTTGATGATGCAAGTGCAAGGTTTCCAAGTCCGCCATGACCGCCTTGAGCGGCCACAAAGATTGTTCCATTGCCAATCAAATCGGCAATCTGTTCGCCCTTGCTATCTAAAACAACGGTTCCATTTGGAACTCCAAGAACTAAATCATCTCCCTGATAACCATCTTTGCGATCACCATAACCTTGATGGCCAGATGTTGCTTTGCGGTGTGGGGAATGGTGAAAATCAAGAAGTGTTGTAACCGATGGATCGACGATGAGAATTACATCTCCGCCACGTCCACCGTTGCCGCCATCTGGACCACCCAGTGGCTTAAATTTTTCGCGCTTAACAGATACGCAGCCATCTCCACCTTTTCCTGCAGTGGCATAGAGAGTTACACGATCAACAAAAGTTGTCATGTTCCTAACTCCCTTCTCTTATAAAATTAATACTGCAATAAAAAAGCGAGCCACGATTCGCGGCTCGCTCTTTGTATGAGAAACCTAAATTAAACTGCCGGAACCACGTTCACTACACGACGTCCGCGAGCGCGACCGAACTCAACTGCACCTGCTGCAAGAGCAAATAGCGTGTCATCCTTACCGCGTCCAACGTTCTTGCCTGGGTGAAAATGTGTTCCACGCTGACGGACCAAGATCTCGCCTGCGTTAACTTCCTGGCCACCAAAACGCTTGATGCCAAGGTACTGTGGATTTGAATCGCGACCGTTACGTGTCGAGGAGACACCCTTCTTACTTGCCATTTACTGTCTCTCCCTTACTTCGCGCCGTTGATGGCGGTAATTTTTACGCGTGTGAGCTTTGCACGAAAGCCTTGACGACGACGGTGGCCTGTTTTGTTCTTGTAACGCAAGATGTCGATCTTTGGACCCTTGGTCTCTTCAAGAACTTCGCCAGTTACCTTTACTGCCGCTAGCGCTGCAGCATCTGTCGTAACATTTGCGCCATCTACGACGAGCAGGGCAGGAAATGAGACAGTTGCACCAACAGCAGCGTCCATACGATCGACGGTTACTGTGTCGCCAACTGCGACTTTTTCCTGGCGGCCGCCAGCTTTAACGATTGCGTACACGTGTTACTCCAGTTCAATTAAGCCCGCTCAAATGGCCGGCGGGCAGAGGATAAGAGTACGGATTGGCCCCCCTTATGGTCAAATTCTCGGGCCTACCGATCCGGCTCCCGTCGCCGCTTTGGCAGGTTCGGGTGAGCTCAATTGCCGCCCTCTCCTATGGCGTTAGCGCAAAACGTACAACGCGGTGCCCAAACTTACGTTCACCGACCCAAAGATAACCGTTTGCCACCCACAGTGAAGAGGGGTATCGAACTTCGGTGGCTGAATGCGTTGGACGCGTGTCGGTAGACGATGCCGCACCAAGATAAGCATCGGGCAGCCCGCCGGCCAGAGCAGCGGTCACACTATTCCAAACAAGAATTCGATTAAATGACGTGTCAGCTACAAAGAGAGCGTTGTTAGATACCAGCGCGTCGCCCGGTAAATTCATCGCCACTCCACTGACTGTGCCGCTCACTGCCGCGTTCTGGCTTAGCGTTGAAACAGCCCAAGCCAAGATATGTGGATTGGTATATTGACTTGTTCCAATGAGCCAGGTGCCATCAGATCGAATTCGATTTAACGTTGCACTAATTGAAAAATCAGGGCTATCGTTTTTATCAGATGGGATCCCAGACCACACGTATATCTTTTTTGCATCAGTATCTAGAATATAGAAGTACTTGTTGTCGGCGGCCACGCGCAGCCCTCCGACAAAAGTGACATTACCAATTGAGTTAGAGATATTTAGCACTGGGATGTCTGTTATTTTGGTGGGAATTCCACGCCAGACAACAAATGTCTTTTCTCCTGCTGCTGCATAAAGCGGCTTGCCATCAGCTGCAATTGTCGCAGCCGAAGAATCGGCTTGGAAATCCATCGCTAGTAGAGGATTTGTAGCCCGCTGGTTTTGTGTAGTCCACACTAAGTCGGGTTTAGCGCCATCAGTTGCAGGTATCGATTTCCACACATAAATCTTACGGTCAAAGTCACTACTAATAGCCATGGCACCGCCAAGGGTTGCAACCTGGGGGTTTGTAATCAGGAAATTCGTCTGCAATGTATTTTCGACGACCTGTCCAACGTAATCACCATTGCCACTTTTCGATGGACCACTTGGACCAGCCGAACTTAGATAGAAGTTTGCCGCCGCGCTTGCGCCAGGAATTCCTTTAAAGACTGCTATGCGGTTACCGTTGTACTCAGAAACATAGGTATATCCATTAACAATCTCTACATCTCCACCGTCGCCACCCTCAAAGGGCGTGCCTTTTGCAAGTCTGGTGCCAGTGGGTAGTGATGCTGGTAATCCGGGATACTCGTCAAGTGTAGTCGAAAGCAGATACAGCTTGCCTGTTGATGAATCAAATGATCCAAAAGGCCATGCACCGTTGGGGTCGATTGGCAGGATGTCATATGAAATTGCTGCACTTGATGATGTTGGCCATGTCGCAAAAACATGTGCCGCATGTTCCATTGCGCACTTACCATTGTGGTCGCCCACAATGATTGCTGTGCCATTGCTTGTCACGCCACGGGGTGTACCGAGACAATTTGTTGTATTCCCAGTAATTGTTATATCTGCAGCTTCACTTCCTGTAGTAGGAAAAGTATTCCATATTCGTAACTGAGATTTCCCTGTTGCGGATGCGATTACTTTTGTACCATTAGACCAGACACCCCATGGCCACGCATCAGTGCCCAGGTCAATCGCATAACTTGCACTCTGTCCAGTAGTGGTTGGCATCGTGTTCCATATGAGGATGCGATTGTTATCAGTGTCGGCAACAAGTAATTTGCCAGTACTTGTAATAATCGCATCACTCGGCCAGTTGCACTGATTTAGACCAGCACCACTTCCAGTCGCTGTTGTTGAAGTTTGACACAACACGAAATCTGGCGCAGTCGAAGAAGATGTAGGAGCCGAGTTCCAAACTAAAATTCGGTTATTTCCCCTATCAGCCAATAATAAATTAACTCCATTTGATGCCAAACCACTTGGGTGATCAAAAATAGTTGAACCTAATGTTGACGCAAATCCAAAAGCCGCTAGATAACCACTTGGAGTTAAAGATGCGGTGACTCGCGTATTCGAAGTATCTGGAAGTACTGCATAAGTTGATGAAACCTCTGTTGGTGGAATATATCCATCTGGTTCTGGTGTGGGTGTTGGTTGCGGACTAGGCGTTGGGGTTATCCCTGGTGTTGGTGTCTGATTTCGTAACTCCCACTGCAAATCACCATTTGGCATCTTTGTGCATGACACATCTTCACCAAGGACGGTACCTCCACCGTTGCCCATCACTGAGCATGCGCCATGTAGTACAGGCCGATCTGCACCAGGAGTTTGTGCTGGTTGTGGTTGGTTTGGTGTCGGCATTGGTTGTGGCTGGCTTTGAAGAGTTTGACCCTTGAGAGCGACCCAGTCACTTGCAGTCCGACCATTGGGCGAGTTGAAATCGCAAGGCTGGGCAGCACGATCACTGAGTGAGATCTTCATGTCGCCTACCTTGATACCAAAGGATGCGAAAGCTGCCTCTACTTGTGGTGATAAGTGATCAAAAATGCTACCTAATATGTCCTGTCCATCTTTAGAACGAGATCGTGCAAGTAAATCAATATCAAAATCAAAACCTACATCACCTAATGCCGCATACCCAAGTAATTCACCAGATCTTACTGAATCACCAATCGCAAACTGTTTTACAAAGTAGATATGTCCAAACTCAAAGATAACATTTTTATCGATTGAAGTGGAGAAGCCTAAACCATTCCCACCCTTTACTCTGCCTAATCCACCTTTATTTGCCTCTAATGAAATTGTTGCAACCGTTCCATCAAATGGTGCAAATACTTTCACTTTATCCGTGGTTCCTTGAAGTGGTGATATTGGATACCAGTAATGCTTAAGTGAAAGATTTCTCACTAATGCTTGCTCAAATGTATAGCCGTCGCGGTTGTGGCCAGAACAACTTGCATACTTTGAAATACTATTGATCTGAGCTAAGTCAATAGGAACAGATGTAATGTATTTTGCATCAATACTGGGCCATTCAAAGCCTGAAGGGCTTGGCTCAAGCTTCGTTGGTGTTGGTGTTGGTGTTGGTGTTGGTGTTGGTGTTGGTGTTGGTGTTGG
>JBMOET010000034.1:0-13258 GCA_049314595.1 Candidatus Planktophila sp.
GTGTCCGAGCCAGTAGCAGTCGATGCTGTGTCCGAGGTTCCATCGCAAGTTGTGACCACCGAAGCAGTGGTTGAAGCACCAACTGAAGAAGCGGCTGCCGAATAATCATGATGGATGAAGCACTCGAACACCTAGTAAAGGGAATCGTCGATAATCCCGACGATGTTGTAGTCAGCGAAAAAACACATCGCCGTGGTACAACTCTTGAGGTCCGAGTTAATCCAGAAGACATTGGCAAAGTAATTGGCCGCAATGGCCGTACTGCTAAAGCTCTGCGCACTGTTGTTAGCGCGCTCGCAGGTCGCACTGTTCGTGTCGATCTTGTTGAGACTGACGAACCTAACTAAGTTAGTGATCAATTAGCCATGCGTTTACTCGTAGGGCGGATTGGTCGCGCTCATGGCATTTTGGGTGAGGCAACTATCGAGGTTCGCAGTGATGAACCAGATCGCCGGTTTGCTGTAGGTGCGAAGTTGCAAACTGATGACCATGGTCAGCTAACTATTACCTCCGGACGCGTTCACAATGGCATTTTGCTCCTTGGCTTTGCCGGATATACAGATCGCAATCAGATTGAGAAGCTCAGGAATGTTCTACTTTATGCTGATGTAGATATTAATGAGGACCGTGAGGACGAGGATGATTATCACGTCCTTCAGTTGATTGGCTGTTCAGCACTGCTTGAAAACGGTGAGATTTTCGGTGAAGTAACCGATGTGATTAATCTTCCAGGTCAGGATTTGTTAGCAATTAAAACCGAAACAGGCGAGACACTGATTCCATTTGTGCACCAGCTTGTACCGATGGTCGATGTAGTTGCACGGCGTATCGTTGTTATTCCACCAGATATGAGCGGAGTAGTTTCATGAAAATCGAAACTGTCACCATATTTCCTGAGTATTTTTCCCCATTAACTTTGTCGTTGCTAGGTAAAGCGAGCACTGCTGGAATTGTAAGTTTTCAGGTACATGACCTGCGCAGCTTTGCTACTAACAATCACCATGCTGTTGATGACACACCATATGGTGGTGGCGCCGGCATGGTCATGTTGCCAGAAGTATGGGGCCAAGCCTTAGATCCCCTCATGGTTGACGAGACAGATTTGATTATTTTGACACCTGCGGGAAAGCGTTTTGATCAAAAGATGGCTGAGAAATTCTCAGGATCCAAACACATTGTCTTCGCATGTGGACGCTATGAAGGTATTGATGATCGTGTTCGCCAGCACTATTGCACTCAACAGTATTCATCGCGCAATATTGAAGTTCATGAAGTATCTATTGGCGATTACGTCTTGGGTGGGGGAGAAGTAGCCGCCCTTGTAATGATTGAGGCCATCACACGATTGATCCCTGGAGTATTGGGAAATCCAGAGTCTTTAACAGAAGAGTCTCATAATGAAGATGGATATCTTGAGTATCCAAACTTTACAAAACCTGCACTATGGCGTGATATCGCAGTGCCAGAGATATTATTAAGTGGCAATCATGCAGAAATCGCCAAATGGCGGGCAGCAGCAGCCAAAGAACGCGCCACTGAGAATTTCTAACTCGCGAGTAATGCGCTTTCTGCCGTAGCGTTAGCCCTATGACAAGTGATGCGGCAGCGATTCAAGCCCGACTAATTCGAGACCTTGAACCAGTTGTAGCCGTTGAACTCGAGAGACATTTAAGTGTTCAAAAAAACTGGTATCCGCATGAGTATGTGCCATGGTCAGAAGGTCGCGACTATGCCGGCCCGCTCAATGGCGATGCGTGGGAGGCAAAAGATTCACGACTTACTCCAGTTGCCCAAGATTCACTTATCCTGAATCTTCTTACCGAAGACAACTTGCCCAGCTATCACACTGAAATTGCACTTTCCATGGGCCGCGATGGCGCTTGGGGTACATGGATCGAGCGCTGGACGGCAGAAGAGGCCCGCCACAGCATTGTGATTCGTGATTACCTCATGGCAACTCGTGGCGTTGATCCCTACGAACTAGAAGATTTACGTATGGCACATATGTCACTTGGCTATCAAACGCCATATGTCAATGACATGTTGCACACCATTGCTTACGTCTCTTTTCAAGAGCTTGCCACACGAATTTCACATCGCAATACCGGCAAGATTTCAGATGATCCAATCGCTGAAAGCATGATGCAACGTGTATCACTGGATGAAAATCTGCACATGCTTTTCTATCGCAATACTCTCGGCGCCGCCCTTGAAATGGAGCCAAATGCAGCGATGCGAGCAATCACCGATGTTGTTACTAACTTTGATATGCCTGGTGCCAATATGCCTGGCTTTGGTCGCAAAGCTGTACAAATCGCTTTGGCTGGCATCTATGACATGCAACAACACTTAGAGGAAGTTGTAGCCCCGGTACTTCGAGCGTGGAATGTCTTTGAGCGTACCGATTTAAGTGGAGATGGACTTGCTGCACGCCAAGAGCTGGCAGATTTCTTGGCTAAAACAACGGTTGAATCCAATCGATTTAACGAAAAACGCGAAGTGTATTTTGAGCGCCTTATTGCACGCGGACAAGAGCCTTTGCGGATTATCAAGTAAAGTTTCGGTATGAGTAAGCGCGTCATTTTTATCGAACACGATCACGTCAGTGATGGTGGACCGATTTGGGTTCAGTTCCAGCGACGCGGTTTTGAAATTACACGCTTTGTAGTCGTCAATGAAGAAAACGCTAAGACCCCCAATGTAACTCCGGTCTGGCCAGATCTAAAGAGTTTTGATGTCGTTGTGGTTATGGGCGCACCCTTTGCAGCATATGACGATGAAGGTATTGGTAACTGGTTACAACCTGAGATTGTGAAATTACGTGAAGTTCACAACGCTGGTATTCCGATTTTAGGAATCTGTTTTGGGGGACAGGTGATGTCGCGAGTATTAGGGGGCACTGTTTCGCGATCACCTCGCGCAGAGCTTGGTTGGTATGAAATCGATTCAAACGACGTAGATTTAATTCCAAAGGGTCCATGGTTTCAGTACCACTGGGACCGTTTTACTTTTCCTCCAGGTGCCACTGAGATTGCACGCAATGACTTATGCCCCCAGGCATTTGTATTTGGCCGAACTTTGGGTCTTCAGTTTCACCCAGAGATTGATCTGCATGTACTAGATCTCTGGCTAGCAATGGATGGCGGATGCGCAGAAGTTGAGTCGGAAGGCGTTGATATCGAGGATTTACGCGAACAAACGAGAGCCCTTGAGCCAGAAAGTAATCAGCGCGGCTACGATTTAGTAGATCAATTTCTTGATCACATCGCAACTGCGCCGATTGTAAAGATTTAGTCGTTAGAGATAAAGACGTTCTTCACTTCTGTAAATGAATCCAGTGCATCGGGACCAAGTTCACGTCCGAGTCCTGATTGTTTAAAGCCACCAAATGGAGTCCAGAAACGAACCGATGAGTTGGAGTTAACTGATAGCGCACCAGTTTCAACGCCGCGAGATACTCGCAGCGCACGACCTATGTCGCGGGTCCAGATTGAACCTGACAATCCATATTCGCTGTCATTAGCCATCTCTATGGCCTCTGCTTCATCGTCGAAAGTCATAACAGATACAACTGGACCAAAGATCTCTTCGCGCCATGAGCGTGCAGAAGTATTCTTTGGAAGTAAAACCGTTGGTGGCATCCAATAACCGGCACCAGTTGGCGCACTACCTTTAAATGCAATTGGCTCATCCAAGAATGATTCTACGGCGTCAAACTGCTTCTTTGAAATAAGTGGTCCCATATCTGCCGTAGCAAGATTGGGATCTTCCACTCGGAATTTCTTAACGGCAACTTCGAAGTGCTCCATGAAACTATCGAAGGCCGATTTTTGTACCAAGATACGCGATCTTGCACAGCAGTCTTGCCCGGCGTTATCAAAGACAGCCCCTGGGGCACCAGCTGCAGCTTTAGCAATATCTGCATCGGCAAAGATGATGTTAGAGCTTTTGCCACCTAGCTCTAAAGTCAAACGTTTAACTTGATCGGCACATCCCACCATAATTTGTTTTCCAACAGTTGTTGAGCCGGTAAAGACAACTTTGCGTACTAGGGGATGAGTAACAAAACGATTTCCAACGACACTTCCCTTACCAGGCAACACATTAAAGACACCCTCTGGAATTCCAGCTAGCAACGCTAGTTCGCCTAAGCGAATGGCAGTGAGCGGTGTGTATTCGGCTGGCTTTAGAACCACCGAATTTCCTGCAGCAAGTGCCGGCGCAAAACCCCATGCAGCGATAGGCATGGGAAAATTCCAGGGAACGATTATTCCAATGACGCCTAGAGGCTCTTTAAAAGTGATATCAACGCCACCTGGAACAGGAATCTGTCGTCCAAATAGTCGCTCAGGTGCGGCGGCGTAATACATCAAGGTATTAGCTACGTTGTCGGCCTCCCACAAAGCATTGCCGCGAGTATGGCCAGAGTTAGTTATCTCTAACAGGGCTAACTCTTCTCGATGATCGGTGACTATTTGAGAAAAACTGCGCAGAAGACGCGCACGCTCACCAGGTGCAACGTTTCGCCACGTAAGAAAGGCATGTGCTGCCTTTGCGATTACATCATCTGTTGCTGCAAGGTCTAAATGCGCAACATTCTTGACGATCTCTTCGGTGGCAGGGTTGATGACATCATATGAAGTTGGCACGTTGATTTAAAACCTTTCGAAGTTTCTAAATAGTTCCCAGTCAGTAATTGCTTTTCCATATGCGGAGATTTCAACCTTTGCCATATTGGCATAGTGCGCTTGTACTTCTGCACCGAAAACTTCCTTGACCCATGCACTGTTTTCCCACAGCTCTAACGCCTCTGGCATTGAAGATGGAATACGTGCAGAGTCAGATGCATATGCATTGCCTTCAAAGGCTGGCTCCAAGACCATTTTATTTTTAATTCCATCAAGGCCTGCGGCGATGATTCCAGATACTGCTAGATATGGATTGACATCCCCGCCAGCAACACGATTTTCAAGTCGCAATGATTGGCCATGGCCTACTAGACGCAGTGCGCATGTGCGATTATCGCGACCCCAGCGAATAGCTGTTGGTGCAAACGAGCCAGGAACATAGCGCTTATATGAGTTGATGTTTGGTGCAAATAACAGTGCCAGTTCGCGCAAGTGTGCAATTTGACCTGCGATGAATTGGCGGCCTAAGTCGCTCATTCCCTGCTCTTTATCGTTCTCATCGGCCATCACCATAGAGCCATCTAATCCTCGGAAGGATAAGTGAATGTGCGAAGAGTTACCCTCTTTTTCATTTGGCTTAGCCATAAAGGTCAGCGCATAACCATCTTGAGATGCAATCTCCTTTGCGCCATTCTTATAAATAACATGGTTGTCACAGTTTGAGAGCGCATCTGAGTATTTGAAGGCAATCTCATGCTGACCAAAGTTACACTCGCCCTTTACCGACTCAACGGTCATGCCAGCATTTGCCATCGATAAACGAATACGTCGCAGAAGTGGCTCGATCCGAGAACCACCTAAAATTGAATAATCCACGTTGTATTGATTGACCGGAATGAGATCTTTGTAGGATTTATTCCACGCCTCTTCATATGTATCTTTATAAACGACAAATTCGAGCTCGGTACCGCACATGGCCTGCATTCCAGCATCGTTGAGTGCTTTGACCTGCTTGCGCAGAATCTGACGGGGAGAGGCAACAACATCGGTGTGATCGAGCCATTGAACATCGGCTAGGACCAATACTGCTCCAGGTTGCCAGTCAATCATGCGAAGTGTGCTCATATCGGGCACCATGGCAAAATCGCTATAACCGCGCTCCCACGATGACATCTCATAGCCTGCAACGGTATTCATATCGACATCGACGGCCAATAGATAGTTACAGCCTTCGGTGCCGTGCTTGAGGACCTCATCAAGAAAGAACTGCCCATGAATACGCTTGCCCGTCAGTCGGCCCTGCATATCTGTCATCGCAACTACGACGGTATCAATACTTCCGTCCTGGACTCCGGCTCTTAACGCTTCAATCGACATTGATTTCATAAGCAGATGCTATCGAGTTGGGCTTAGAAAATCTACAAAGAAAAACCCCCACCGCTTGCGCGATGAGGGTTTTTCAGTGTTAGTTCTCTTTTATGAGTTGATATTGCTTCGTGGTCCGGTGAACCATTTCTTGGCAGACATTTGCCACCAAGCCATAAGAATAAGCAACGCACCGCCGGTAATAATCGGGGCGTAGTTAACTGCAGTCCAGGTGAAGTCTTTGTTTCCTGGAGTTCCAGCTGGTGAGAATGGCAAGATGAAGTAGATAGAGATAATTGTAATCTCAGTAACTGCAACTCGACACATCCACTTATAACGTGCACCAAGAGTCCACGCACCGGCCTTAAATGAATCTCCAGCCTTAAGTCGTAGCCAAATTGGAATTAAGAAAGCAAGGTAGAGAGAGATTACACAAACCGATACAACTGCGTAGAAAGCAGTGGGAGCACCGGTTGGACTCTTCCATAGTGCAGGAAGAGTCATAACGATTCCACCTAGTGAAGATGCAAGCACAGCGTTCAAAGGAACATGGTGCTTGTTAACTTTCTTCCAAAGGTTACCCCCGGGAACGGCGCCATCGCGTGAGAATGCATACATCATGCGTGAACATGAAGTAAGGCATGCAGTCACACAGAAAATCTGACCGGCAGTTGTAATAATCATGACCAACTTAAAGGCTATGCCTCCACCCAAAGCGGTATAAAGAACTGCAATAACAGATCCTCCACCGAATGGGTTTACCGCTGGATCAAATGAGCTAATCACATCGGTCTTAGTTGCAGCAAATAGGAATGCCATCAGCAGGATGTATCCACCAATTGCAGAGTAGAAAATCGACTTCCAGATTCCCTTAGCTGCATTGATATGTGCATCATGTGTCTCTTCTGAAAGGTGAGCTGATGCATCAAAACCTGTGATTGTGTACTGAGTCAGCAAGAAACCAAGTGGCAGAACATATAGCCAGTATGAGTTATCGCTAAAGCCCGAGCTATTGATCTTGGTTGTAAACATCCAAGAAAGAGTCTGGTGCTCATTTGGCACAAATAACAAGATGCCGATGACGATTAGTGCACCAAATACATGCCACCATACAGAAATATTGTTAAAGAGAGATAGTAGGTGTCCGCTGTAGATGTTGATCAAAGTTACAAGCAGAATGATTGCAATGAAGAGGAAGAACTGCTGCTTGATGTAGTCCCCACCAAGGAAATCAGTGGCATAACTTGGCCACTGTGCGCCAAGGATTACATTCAGAAAGCTTGCAGCGCCGTAACCCACTGAGGCTGTTACTGAGACAAGGCCAATCAGGTTTAACCAACCCGTAAAGAAGCCGGCCCTTGGTCCACCCAGTTTTGATGCCCACCAGTAAATTCCACCCGATGTCGGATAAGCAGAGGCGAGCTCTGACATACAAAAACCAATGATAAGAATAAATAGCGAAATAATCGGCCAGCCGATTGAGATGGCTACAGGGCCGCCGTTATTCCACGCCTGGGCAAAGGTCGTAAAGCAACCTGCCAAGATAGAAATGATTGAGAAAGATATTGCGAAGTTTGAAAAACCTGACCAAGTGCGGTTTAGCTCTTGTTTGTAGCCAAGTTCTGCTAAACGTTTTTCGTCGTCATTTGTGATTGCCAAGATGTACTCCTCCTTGAGACTCTGGGGTAACCTTTCTACCTCATAGTGTGACTTAAGCGATAGGGGTTTGACTCAAAATGTGCCGATTAATGGGCTACGTGTCGCCGGCTAAAACCTCTTTCCCAGCGCTAGTGGGAGATGAATTTTCAGAGTTTGTAGCCTTGTCCTCCGTTCACTGCGATGGCTGGGGATTATCAACGATAGACAAAGCTGGTGGGCATACCGTGCTTGAGAAGAAAGTCGAGGCGGCCGCTACAAGTGCCAGCTTTGATTCAACCGTAGCCAGCAATAGTGCCGATGGCGCGTTGCTGCACTTGCGATGGGCAACAAAGGGTTTATCCAATAGCGAAAACAACACACACCCATTTATGTATGGGGACTATTCATTTATTCACAATGGGTCAATCTTTCCTCCCGATGCTATTGCGCCATTTATAGATCCAAAATTTGCATCTCTAATTGTTGGTGACACAGATAGTGAGAGATATTTCTATCTTGTGATGACTGAAATTGATAAGCATGGATTAATCGATGGAGTTAAATCCGCACTGACAATTATTAAAGCCCATGGAGATACAACCAGTCTTAACTGCATGATCATGAACCGCGAATATTTCATGACCGTCAGTGAACACAACACGGACAGAAAGCCCGAATGGGCCCCCGATGATTATTATGAAATTAAGTATTTACCGACTCCTGAAGGCGTCCTGTTTGCCTCAAGTGGCTGGAACCAACCAGGATGGTCCACATTAGAAAATCACCACGCCGCTATTGTGAACCGTTCAACCTTTGAGATTGAAGTTATTGCTCTCTAAATAAGGCCCTACGATAAGCCTATGACGCGCACCTACACAGTCCAGACCTATGGCTGTCAGATGAATGTGCACGACTCTGAACGGATCGCAGGCCTATTGGATGAGGCTGGATACATTCCAGCACCTGAAGGCGTTCAAGCCGACATCGTTGTTTTTAATACATGTGCAGTTCGAGAAAATGCCGATAACAAACTGTATGGAAATCTAAGCTTCTTGGCCCCCATTAAAAAGGCCAATCCATTGATGCAGATCGCGGTGGGTGGATGTTTAGCCCAAAAGGATCAGGCCACTATCCTTAAGAAAGCACCCTATGTTGATGTTGTCTTTGGCACTCACAACGTTGGCTCACTTCCCGTTTTATTAGAGCGCGCACGCATCGAGGAAGAGTCGCAGATAGAGATTCTTGAATCGCTAGAGCATTTTCCATCTACTTTACCGGCAAGGCGTTTATCGGCTTTTTCATCCTGGGTATCAGTCTCAGTTGGCTGCAATAACACCTGTACATTTTGTATTGTTCCTACACTACGAGGAATTGAGAAAGACAGATCAGCTGCTGACATTCTTGCTGAAGTCCGTGCACTAGTTGATCAAGGCGTTATTGAAATAACCTTACTTGGCCAAAATGTTAATGCTTATGGTGTGGATTTCAATGACCGGTATGCGTTTGCTAATTTGCTGCGTGATTGTGGAAGAGTTGATGGCTTGGAACGTGTTCGATTTATGTCGCCACATCCGCGTGATTTCACAGATGATGTCATTGACGCAATGGCGCAAACTCCAAATGTTATGCCGCATTTACATATGCCTTTGCAATCTGGATCTAATGCAATCTTACAATCTATGCGTCGTTCTTATCGCACCGAAAGATACTTGGGAATTCTAGATCGCGTCCGAACTGCAATGCCTCATGCATCGATTACAACTGACATCATCGTTGGTTTTCCTGGTGAGACGGAGACAGATTTTCAAGCGACGTTAGATTTGTGTACCGAAGCCCGATTCGCTGCGGCTTACACATATCAGTATTCAATTCGCCCCGGAACACCTGCTGCAACGATGCCCGATCAAGTACCAGCTGAGGTTGTGGGAGAGCGCTATACACGCTTACACAATCACCAACAAGAAATTTCCCTGTCAGTCAATAAAGAAGCTGTTGGTAAGAGTTTTAAAGTTTTAGTTGGCGACTATGAAGGACGCCGCGATGAAGCTCAAGCCCGGCTCACTGGTCGTAGCGAGGATTTTCGCCTGGTTCATTTTGATAATGCTGCGCTTGCTCGCCCAGGTGATGAAGTAGATGTGGTTATCACCGATGCGTCGGCACATTATTTGATCGGAACTCCTGGAGCAGTTCGTGCAACGCGCGGTGGTGATTCACATGAACTGCGCACCAAAGAGACGGCGGCTAAGGTGACAATGCTCGGAATGCCGGCAATTTCTAGATGAGCATTATTGTTATATGCGGTGCTACTGCCACAGGCAAGAGCGATTTAGCAATAGCCCTTGCACATCGATTTGATGGCGAGATTATTAACGCGGATTCCATGCAGATATATAAAGGCATGGATATCGGTACAGCTAAATTGAACGTGGATGAGCGACAAGGAGTCCGCCATCATTTATTAGATGTCTTAGATGTCAATCAAGACTCAACGGTGGCTTGGTATCAAGAGAAGGCACGAGCAGCCATTGGTGACATTCAATCGCGCGGCAAGCGTCCCATAATCGTGGGCGGCACAGGGCTTTACATTAAATCGATTCTGGACGAACTTAACTTTCCAGATACTGATCCATTAGTTCGACAAAGTTTAGAGATTGAGTTGGAAAAAATCGGACTGAATGCCATGTTCGAGAGGTTGGAAAAGTTAGATCCAGCTGCGGCAATCGCAATTGATAGAGCAAATGCTCGTCGAGTTATTCGAGCTTTAGAAGTAATTGAAATAACAGGTAAGCCTTTCACTGCAAACCTACCGCGAGAAGAGAGCACTCGATATCCCGATGCGCGCCAATTTGGTTTAGTGATGGATCGAGAGAGTTTGGATGTACGGATTAGCGCACGTGTAGATCGCATGTGGGAGCAAGGCTTTGTTGCCGAGGTTCAGTCTCTACTTAGCGCTGGCATCACCGATGCACGAACCGCCCAATTAGCGTTGGGTTACTCGCAGATCATTGCTTTTCTGCAAGGTCGAATGAGTGAAGATGAGGCGCGCGAAGATACTAAACGTGCAACACGCCAATATGCGCGCAGACAAGAGACGTGGTTCTCACGGGATGCGCGTATCACATGGATTTCACCGGTTCAGGAACGATTTGAGACCGTGCTAAGTCACTTGGAGAAGATAAACTGAACTCAATGATTGCAACGTATGGACATGGTACTGAAAATGATTTCGTACTGGTCTTTGACCCAGAAGACATTCACTCGATAACAACTGCCCAAACGGCGGCAATTTGTAATCGAACGACAGGAATTGGTGCCGACGGTTTAATCCGTATAGTTAAAAGAGATGGTAAATGGTTTATGGACTATCGCAACGCTGATGGTTCACTTGCTGAAATGTGCGGAAATGGAATCCGCGTTATGGCGCGCTACCTAGTAGAGCGTGGTCATGTTCCAGAAGGTATTTTTGCAATCAACACCCGAGATGGTTTGAAGCATCTTCGAGTACCTATGAGTGGTGATATCTCGGTAAATATGGGACAAGTAAGCGATGAAGGTGAAGCAATTACCGCTGCTACCAACGGTCATATTTGGAATGGTTATAACATCAGTGTTGGTAATCCTCATGCCGTTGTTTTCGTTGATGACATGAGTGAAGTTGGGCCGATGGATGAACCACCAGTTGTGCGGCCACGCGATTCATATCCTGAGGGAGTAAACGTTGAGTTCGTTCAGATTACTGGCGATCATGAATTAGCGATGCGCGTATATGAACGTGGCAGCGGTGAGACTCGCTCGTGTGGAACAGGTACCTGCGCTGTAGCACTTGCCGCAGTTCTTCATAGCAAGGAGCGCCTGCCTTCAACGTGGTTTATTAATCCACCGGGTGGTCGCCTTGAAGTATCGATTGATGCACACTCAAATGCCACACTCATCGGTCCGGCAGTTCTCGTCAGAGATGTAGATATAACGGAGTTTCTCCTTGCCTAATAATCCACCTGGTGATGAATTCGAAGCTTTAATGCGCGAGAGTGCCCGAGTAGCCGCCGAATATGATTCTGGCGAAATTGACGAGTTAGTTGATCCAACTCAAGAGCTATCTGAACGCCATGCACTTCGCCGAGTAAAAGGCTTTTCAACCGAGCTGCAAGATATTTCAGAGGCAGAGTACCGCCAGCTACAACTTGAACGCGTAGTGCTGGTTGGTGTTTGGACTGAGGGAACATCCTTGATGGCGGAAAACTCTTTAGCTGAACTCAAAGCTTTAGCTGAAACTGCAGGATCAGAAGTCTTAGAAGGTTTGATTCAACGTCGCGATAAGCCAGACCCTGCCACCTACATTGGATCTGGAAAAGTTGCAGAGCTTCGTCAAGTTGTTATCGCAACAGGGGCAGATACGGTCATTTGTGATGGCGAACTTTCACCATCGCAGCTTCGCCAGTTGGAAGAAAAAGTGAAAGTGAAAGTTGTCGATCGAACAGCGTTAATTCTCGACATATTTGCCCAGCATGCAAAGAGCAAAGAGGGCAAAGCTCAAGTTGAGTTGGCGCAGATTGCTTACCTTCTTCCACGCCTACGCGGTTGGGGTGATTCCTTGTCTCGTCAGGTCGGAGGACGAGCTGCAGGAGGCGCTGGCATCGGTGGCCGCGGCCCAGGTGAAACTAAGATTGAGACAGATCGCCGCAGGATTCGTGACAAGATGGCAAAACTGCGCCGAGAAATCGCTGAAATGAAAGTCTCGCGAGATACCAAGCGACAAGAGCGAAAGCGATTTAATATCCCATCGGTTGCCATCGCTGGATATACAAATGCTGGAAAATCATCACTTCTTAATCGCCTGACCGATGCCGGCGTCTTGGTTGAAAATGCACTTTTTGCCACGCTTGATCCAACAGTTAGAAAATCTTCAACAAGTGATGGACGCGTTTATACATTAACTGACACCGTTGGATTCGTACGTCACCTACCGCATCAATTAATCGATGCCTTTAAATCAACGCTGGAGGAAGTAGCTGGCGCAGATGTCATCGTTCACGTTGTCGATGGATCGCACTCGGATCCATTCGAACAAATCCGTGCAGTGCGTGAAGTAATCACTGAAATCGGCGGGGGAGATATCCCTGAAATCATTGCAATTAATAAGGTAGATATTGCAGATCCACAGACAGTCATGGAGATTTTGCGCAAAGAGCCCAATAGTTTTGCATTTTCAGTTCGTACTGGATTTGGGGTGGCAGCCCTAGTTCATGCCATCGAAAGTTCGCTGCCTCGTCCCAGTGTGGAGATTAAAACGATCATCGCATATGACCGTGGAGATTTAATTCACGCTATCCACGAGCATGGGGAGATCTTTTCAGAGGAGTATGTGGCAGAGGGCACAGCGATTCACGCCCGAGTTGACGCGGGACTGGCACAAGCGATAGAAATCGCCCAGGTGAGGGGGGAATAACCCCGACACGCCGCGGGTTATATCAACTAGTTCGGCTCTAATAGGTCATGATGCGCCCGCGGGGAAAGAGAGTTTTGTTCACAACGAAATCTAGGTAACAGAAAAGAGGTGAGAGCAGTGGCAACAGATTACGACACCCCCAGAAAAACTGATGAAGAACTCCACGAAGAGTCGTTAGAAG
>JBMOET010000035.1:0-13107 GCA_049314595.1 Candidatus Planktophila sp.
TGTGCATTGACTTATGGCACGCTGTTGAGTTCTCAAGGTACGGATGCGCACTGGTTCTGCGGAAATCTCTTTCCGTTTTTCAGGGCAGACCGCCAAACCTAGTGCATACACACGGGCACGGTCAAACCGGCCTATATCTGCACTAGAAGTGAGGATCGATGCTGTTCGGCCTAAATCGTCCGTTTCACAGCAAGAGCGTAACTATAACCCCGGGGGCGGGGAGGGTCAAATCGGCCTAGATTCCACTTTGGAGGTATTTGCATAATCAGAAATAACGTTAGCCCGCTAGCGTTATTTGGTGCTAAAGCCAGAATTAAGCTAATTCAACGCAGGCTAAATCTCGCTTGCCTTTGCGCAAAATCGCATATTTACCGCACAAAAAGTCAGATTTCTGTGGTGCAAAGTCCTCACCTGAAATCTTTACGTTATTGAGATATGCGCCACCCTCTTTTACGATGCGACGCGCGGCAGATTTGGAATCTACAACACCTGTTGCTGCTAGGAGATCCACCCATGTAGGAATCTCTTGGCTTTGCGAAATAACTGTTCGTGGAAGTTCGGCTAATGCGCTAGCCAAAGTTTTTTCATCGAGTTCGCTTAAATCGCCTTGGCCAAATAATGCGCGAGCAGCTGCTTCAACACGCACGGTTGTATCAGCGCCATGAACCAAAGTTGTTAGCTCGCGTGCGAGTGCACGATGTGCCTCGCGCAATCCTGGATTTGCAATGTGTGCAACTTCAAGTGCATTAATCTCTTCATGTGTGAGAAAAGAAAAAACTTTAAGAAATTTAACAACATCTTTGTCCTCAGTATTTAACCAAAATTGGAAAAATGCATATGGTGAAGTCATCTCTGCATCCAGCCATACTGATCCTCCAGCGGTTTTTCCAAATTTGGTTCCATCGGCCTTTGCGAGTAGTGGAACGGTTAGTGCATGCGCACTCCCCTGCTCGACACGTCGAATCAAATCTAAACCGGCAACGATATTGCCCCACTGATCTGAACCACCCAGTTGAAGTGTGCAGTTGTTTCTGCGGAAGAGTTCTAGATAATCATAGGATTGAAGAACTTGGTATGAGAATTCAGTATAAGAAATACCACCGGCCTCTAATCTGCTAGATACTGAATCCTTGGCCAACATTTGATTAACCGAGAAATGCTTACCAATATCGCGCAGGAATTCAATTGCACTTAAAGGTGAAGTCCAATCTAAGTTATTGACAACAAGGGCTGGATTAGTTTTCGACCCAAAGTCAAGAAATGCTGAGACTTGTTTACGAATTCTGGAGACCCACTCCTCGACCACTTCGCTGCTATTTAAAGTTCTCTCATCATTGCGCCCACTTGGATCTCCTACCAAGCCGGTTGCTCCCCCAACTAAAGCAATGGGGTTATGACCTGCTAATTGAAAGCGACGCAGAACAAGTAAGACCACAAGGTTACCCACATGAAGTGAAGCCGCAGTTGGATCAAAGCCAACGTAGAGAGTGGTTGGCTTCTTGAGGGATTCAAGTAAGGCCACCTCATCGGTTGATTGAGCTACTAAGCCACGCCAGCGTAGATCTTCTAAGAGATTCATGAGCTCATCATCTCTGAAAAGCGTGCCTGCGCGCTGGTAATTTGCTCCATAGAAGCGGCGTTATCTTTAAAGGCCTGGCTAATCTGTTCGGCTACTAAGGCTGGTGACGTTGCTCCGTGCGTGGTTCGAGAGTTAAGTGCGCCGTGAACCGTGAGTACTGAACGTACCCCTGCATCTAAAGCAGGATGGATGGCGCCTAGTTCGGAATCATTGAGTTGGTGGAGTTGTCGGCCATCTATTTCACATAGTGCAACGCACTTGCCTGCGGCTTCATGAGCTTGGGCAAATGGAATCTTTTTTAGAACTAAATAGTCAGCAATCTCAGTTGCTAACGAGAAACCAAGAGGGGCAGCTAGAGCCATTGTGTCTCTATCGAAATCCGTTGTCGCAATCATTCCAGTGACTGCAGGCAGAACCAACAAAAGCGTATCGATGCTATCGAATAGCGGCTCTTTGTCTTCTTGCAAATCACGGTTGTAAGCAAAGGGCAGAGCTTTAAGCATTGTAAGCACGGTTACTAAATTTCCTATCAGTCGTGCAGACTTACCGCGAGCAAGTTCGGCCATATCGGGATTCTTTTTCTGAGGCATAATAGATGAGCCAGTTGAATATGCATCTGAAACCTTTGCCCAGCCAAACTCGGTTGATGCCCATAAACTCCACTCTTCACCGATACGTGAAAGATGAACGCCAACTAGAGAGAAGATGAAAAGCGCTTCAGCAACATAGTCTCTATCGCTGACGGCATCGATGCTGTTGGCGAAAACCGAATGAAAACCTAACTCCTTTGCCGTTGCGGCAGGGTTAAGTGGAAGTGATGAGCCGGCAAGTGCGCCCGCACCTAATGAGCTAACCGATGTACGCGATAGCCAATCATTGATTCGATCTAAATCACGTGCAAAAGCGTGAGCGTGCTTAGCTAATTCATGACCAAATGAAACTGGTTGCGCATGCTGGATGTGCGTAAATCCTGGGGCGCTGTCATTGACGTACTCCCCAGCTTTTTCCAGAATAGCTATCTGCAGCAAAGTTATCTGACGCGAGATTTCGAGCATGTGATCGATAGAAAAAAGTCGAAGATCGGTTGTGACTTGGTCATTTCGAGATCGTCCGGCTCGAAGAGCTCCGCCAAGGGCTCCTAACTTCTCATTAAGTCCACGCTCCAGAGCGCTATGGACATCTTCATCATCTGCCTGAAAAACAAATGTCCCAGCCTGGGTTTCTCCTGCTAACTCTTTGAGCGCACCTCTAATTGCGGCTGCATCAGCCTTTTCGACTAATCCGTTGGATTCCAAAACATTCAGGTGAGCCATCGATGATCGCAGGTCATACGGGGCCAGGCGCCAATCAAAATGAACGCTACGAGAAAGGGCAAAGACCGCATCGGCCGTGCTTTGTGAAAAACGCCCACCCCAGAGTGCCATCTACTTCTTCCCCACGTTAGATCCTGCGTAAGTAAGTAATTCTTTCGCTAATTGCGCTCCTCCAGTGGCTTTCTTGGATACAAGGATAATCGTGTCGTCGCCTGCAATAGTTCCAATGACTCCAGTTAATTCGGCGTGATCGAGTGAGCTAGCTAGAAACTGGGCAGCTCCTGGAGGCGTATGAATGACTGCAAGGTTAGCGCTGTGATCAACGGAGAGAATCAACTTAGAGGGCACAGGAGTAATTCGAGCAAGTGCGTTATCAGAGCTTCCTTGAATCTGATAAACCGATTCCCCATTTTTCGATCGAGCGCGAACAGCCCCGATCTCTTCCAAATCACGACTTGCAGTTGCTTGAGTAACAGGAAACCCAGATTTCTTAAGTAGCGTGACTAAATCCGATTGCGAATGAACTAAACCAGATTCGATAAGGGTTATAGCCCGGGCTCTGCGAGCAGAGACACTATTTGAGTTATTCGACATCGCTGAGAACCTTTCGCAAGATTGAAATGAACTTTGTGATCTGCGCAGCCGAAACATTAAGTGCCGGTGCAATACGAACAGTATTTGCTGTAGCGGCATTTACCAGAACGCCGGCATCGCACATCTTGGTCGCTATGGTGTTGGCTACGCCTGATTCAAACTCGATACCAATCAATAAACCTGCACCACGTACTTCTCTAACACCTGGCATTAGTGCAATCTCTTGAAGCAAGTGGTTACCGTGCATGACGGCGGCAACCATTAAACTTTCTTTTTCAATTACCTTGATTGCCGCAAGTGCTGCTGCAGTTGTAACCGGATTACCACCGAAAGTAGATCCATGGTCACCTGCTTGGAAGAGATAGGAAGAGGCTCCAAGTGCGATCATGGCTGCAAGTGGCAGACCGCCACCAAGACCTTTAGCAAGTGTTATTACATCGGGAGTTATTCCAGCGTATTCATATCCAAACCAATCACCTGTGCGACCCATTCCAGTCTGCACACAATCCAAAACCATCAATGCACCTGTTGCATCACAAATTTCGCGTATGCCTTGCAGGTACCCTGCCGGTGGAACAATCACCCCTGCCTCTCCCATGATTGGCTCAATAATCACCATCGCTGTTTTCTTATTTACAGCGCGATGCATCGCATCTAAATCCCCATATGGAATATGCTTAATACCCTTTAACAGAGGTAAGAATGGCTCACGCTTTGCAGGTTGACCCGTTAGTGACAAGGCACCCATAGTGCGGCCGTGAAAGGCACCTTGGGCAGCAACTATTCGATATCGACCAGTACGTCGTGAAAGCTTTAATGCTGCCTCATTGGCTTCGGCTCCTGATTGGGCAAAAAACACTTTCGCATCGGCATCGCCCGTGAAATCCTTTAGTTTTTCGGCCAACTCAATTACATGAGGATGTGCATAGAAATTACTGACATGGCCCAGAGTATTTATCTGGTGAGAAACGGCATGAACAATTGCTGGGTGAGCATGGCCCAAAACATTTGTTGCAATTCCGCCCAGAAAATCAAGGTACTTCTTCCCCTCGGAATCTTCAACGATTAAACCCTTACCTTTTACAAGGGTGATCGCTGGAGTGCCATAGTTGTTCTGAATTGAAGCGGTCCAACGATTTGAATAATCTATATTTTTCATGCGCTCACCAATGTTCCACCATGTCCGGCAAGTGCTGCTTGGAAACTAGTTGAATCTGTGCCATCAATAACTCTGACCGCACGCGCACCGTTTGCAATTGCATCTAGTACCGCCTGGGCCTTTGGCGCCATGCCTCCTACAAATGTGGCCTTGATGCCCTCAAGTTCGTGGGCAGAAATATTTTCAATGAGCGATGTTTTATCTGGCCAATTTCGATAAATTCCCTGCACATCGGTCATGATGATCAAAACGCTGGCATCTAATGCACCAGCGATTGCAGCTGCAGCTAGATCTGCATTGACATTTAGACCACCAGAACTGTCACGATCGGCGGCAATAGGTGAAATCACTGGGACGAAACCATCATCGAGGATGCTTTGTATCTGAACTGTATTCACGCTTACAACGTCTCCGACTAAGCCAAGATCGGCCGATGAACCATCAACTAAAAGCTTCTTCTTAACTGCAATAAGAGTTGGAAGTGCTCGACCGGAAACTGCTTTGGCAGGAGTACCACTGTCAGTTAAAACCTCAGCGACTCCTGGTCCAACTTCATTGCACAGCGTCTGTTCGACAATAGTGAATATTTCAGGTGTTGTAATCCGAAGGCCCCCAATAAAACTACTCGATACTCCAGCTAGCTCAAGAGCAGAATCAATCTGTGGACCTCCCCC
Organism: Candidatus Planktophila sp.; assembly: GCA_049314595.1. Lineage (GTDB taxonomy): Bacteria > Actinomycetota > Actinomycetes > Nanopelagicales > Nanopelagicaceae > Planktophila. The sequence goes on from JBMOET010000035.1 coordinate 5,320, forward strand.
ATGTACAACTACGACGCCCTCACCATGGCTCTTTGCCGCAGCAATAGCAGCCGAAAATGCGCCATTTTCATCTTTCATGGCATGACCACCAAACTTCACGACGATCATGTGGAGTACGCCGAGTTCTCATGAACATAATCATGCGTTAGGTCATTAGTCAAAACTGTTGCCGCAGATTTGCCCACTTTCATATCTATCTCTATCACTACCAGTCGATTTGTGAAATCAACTGTGTTCTTATCGCCAAAAGGTGCGCTGTCGGCACAGACCTTTACCCCATTGAGAGTTACATCGATAACTTGTGGATCCATCGCGGCATCAGCGGTTCCCACCGCAGCTAAGACTCTGCCCCAGTTAGGATCTCCTCCAAAAATCGCAGCCTTAAGAAGATTATTTCGTGCACAAGCTCTACCAATTTCCACGGCATCCTTCTCGCTATAAGCATTCACAACCATGATTGAAACCGTCTTAGTGGATCCTTCCGCATCTGCAATGAGTTGACTTGCTAATGAACCACAAACTTGCATTAAAGCCGTCTCTAGATCTGCATCATTGATCGCGACACCAGAGGCCCCCGATGACATTAAAAGAACCGTGTCATTGGTTGATGTACAGCCATCTGAATCAATTCTATTAAATGTGCGATCGGTACAGCGTTCGAATATTTCCTGAGCATTCTCGCCCATGATCGCATCAGTCATCACCACGGATAACATAGTTGCAAGTGCAGGGGCTAACATTCCAGCACCCTTAGCGATGCCAGTCACATCAGTACCTTTCAAAGATATTGTTGCAATCTTAGGAACCGTATCGGTAGTCATAATCGCTTGAGCGCTAATTTCTAAGGCGTCATTTTGCATTGCCGGCGCGATGAGTTTTAATCCCGCCAATATTTTTTCCATGGGTAAAAGTTCGCCAATTAATCCAGTAGAACATACGACAACTTCACCAGAAGAGATAGATAGAAGCTCCCCTACATACTCTGCAGTCTTATGGGTATCAGCAAAGCCTTGTGGGCCGGTGCATGCATTGGCACCACCAGAATTAAGTACAGCGGCGCGAACAATCCCGCCCTGAACTACTTGGCGTGACCAAATCACCGGTGCAGCAACCACTTTATTTGTCGTAAAAACCGCGGAGCAGTCAAAGAGTGGTCCTTGATTTTCAATCACTGTTAAATCAAGTGCCCCGCTACTTTTAAGACCTGCAGCTACCGCAGAGCTTCGAAAACCCAAAGGAAGTTTCATACTCCAAGTCCATCGATTGAAAGTCCTGAACCTTCATGAAGACCGCAGATTAAGTTGGCGTTTTGAATCGCTTGCCCTGCTGCACCTTTACCTAAGTTGTCGATTGCAGCAGAGACAACTAAGCGATTTGTATGCTCATCCACCCCAACTTGAATCTGAACTTTGTTACTGCCGGTTAATGCCGCTGTTTTTGGCATTTGACCAAGCGGCAAGACATCCACAAAGTACTCATCTTCGTAGGCCTTACTAAATATGGCATGCGCGGACTCGGTGGTTGCGTTTTTTTTCAATTTTGCTGTAACTGTTGCCAGGATACCTCTAGACATTGGTGCAAGTATCGGGGTGAATGAGATTTTACTTGGCGTTTGTGCTACTGCCGAGATTGCCTGTTCTATCTCAGGGGTATGTTGATGAATGCCTGCAAATTTATATGACGTTAACGAGCCCATAACTTCGCTGGCAATCAGATTAATCTTCGCACTTCTACCAGCACCGGTTGTACCAGATGCTGCGACAACAACGATGTCACTCACATCTATGAGGTCAACGGCGGGTGCAATCGCTAATGAAATAGCCGTTGCATAACAACCAGGGTTTGCAACTCTTGATTGGCCTTTTATGGCATTTCGCTGGTCGGTACCGAGTTCGGGCAATCCATATACCCAGGCTCCTGCATAGTTGCCACCGTAATATTTGTCCCACTGACTTGCATCTTCTAATCTGTAATCTGCGCCAAGATCTACGATCTTCACATTGTTTGGAATTTTAGCTATGAGGGCCGCTGATTCACCATGTGGAAGTGCAAGGAAGACAAGCTCGAGCGTGGAGAAATCGATTGCATCACTTCGTACAAAGCGTGTGTCGCCGTAGCTTTGTAAGTGTGGGTGCACCGACGTTACTAACTCCCCCGCCTGTGAATGTGCGCTAACAGTGACAACCTGGAAATGAGGATGAACGGCCAGTAAACGCAAAAGCTCTCCACCGGCATAACCGCTACCGCCTATGACCGCTGTTTTCATGGACTGACTCTAAACTAAAATCGATATATATGCAAACACATGCATAATTATGCGGTACGGACTACCGCGCCATGTCTGGCAATAGCCACGTCGGTAGCGGCCTCACGCATTGCCGACACCTCGTCCCCCGTCAGCGTCCGATCAAGGGCGCGGAAAACCAAGGTGAAGGCCAATGAAACCTTGCCATCGCCAATCTTGTCGTAGCGATCAAATAATGTGATGGACTCCAGCAAATCTCCTGCACCTTCACGCAAAGCTGCAGTGACATCGGCAGCGCTCACGTTCGAATCTAGGATCAATGAAACATCTTGAACGGCGGCCGGCATTGTTCCCACGGTTGTCGGATTAACTAGTTGTGATTGACCAAGGGCGCTCAATGCGACAGCAAAGGCAACCGATCTCTCGGGTAGTCCGTAGGCGGCAACAATGCGCGGATGTAGTTCGCCAGCGTGAGCCACGGCTTTTCCATTCACAATGAGCTCGGCACATCGGCCGGGATGCCACGGCGCAAAATCTGAACGTGCAACTGTCCACTCAAGATTGCAGAGTGAGACTATATCTTCGGCATAAGCAATCGCATCCTGCCAGTTATAGGCACGGGCCTTACCTTGCCAGTTTTCATTTTCAATCTTTCCAACTAACAAGCCAGCCACGTGATAGCCCTGTTGTGGAACACTGCTAAAGATTTCATCAATAATCTCTTGGCTTGGCCGCACTGATAGATCAGGTGAAATGGCTGGAACGAGTTTTTGTGAACTGCGAAAGATCGAGCCCATTTCAAAGATTGCAAAATCTTTTGCACCTCGACTTATGTTGCGCTGGGCAACTTCAATTAATCCCGGAACAAGGTGCACGCGCATAAGAGGGAACTCTTCTGACATTGGATTGGCCAACTTATATGTTGCAGCTCGCTCACCCACAAAGCCCATCGCATCAATTGTCGCCTGATTAGTGAAAGGAAAACTCTGAACCTCAGCCAGACCACGGCTGGCAAGCATCGATGCAACTGCACGTCTGCGTTTTTGAGTTGTGGTCAACGTTGCATGCAATGGTCGCGGCGGCAAGATTGAAGGAATCTTGTCGTAGCCAATCATGCGGGCGACCTCTTCAGTAAAATCAGCGGCAGTTAACAAGTCAGCACGCCACGATGGAGGTTGAATTTCAAAGGATTTTTCATCAACTTCACATCCGATAGTTCGCAGAACTTGAACTATCTGGGTAACGGGGATATCAAAGCCAAGAATTCGTGAGATATAACGTGGGTCTATGCTGATCGTTTGTGGGAAAACAGGGTGACCATCTACAACGGTCGCAACGTGTTGGGCAGAGCTATGGGCAGTTAATAGCTGTACGAATCGAGCCGATGCATATTGAGCAAGCGAGGGATCCACGCTGCGTTCTAACCGGCGTGATGCCTCTGATGAGAGTTTATGGCGCCTAGAGTTCTTCGCAATACACATGGGATCAAAGCGAACCGCTTCAAGTGCAATATCAGTAGTCGTCTCGGTAATTTCAGAGAAGGCCCCGCCCATAGTTCCTGCAAGTGCAAGTGGTTGATTATCGTCAAAAACCATTAGATCATCAGGATTCAACTGTCGAACTTGGCCATCTAAGGTTGTAAAGGCCGTCGCCTTACCGGCGCGCTTAACGGTTAATCCGCCTTTAATCTTTGATTTATCAAATGCGTGAAGTGGTTGCCCAAGTTCTAGCATTACGTAGTTTGTAATATCTACGACTAGAGAGATTGAGCGCATTCCCATTTTTTCAATTCGACGACGCATCCATATGGGAGTAGTTGCAGTTGGGTCGAAGTGAGAGAGAGTGCGTAGATAGAAAACAGAGGCCGTTGAAGGATCGGCTATTTTTGCACTGACACCAACGCCGCTATTGTCAAAAGTTAGGTTGCGTAGTGCATCAATGGGATCGGTGAAGACAAGATCAAGAGAGCCGGCAACTTCACGAGCGATACCTCGAATGCTGAGTGCGTATCCGCGATCGGGATTAACAGCAACATCAAAGATGACATCGTTAATCTGCAACCCCGCAATTGCATCAGCGCCAACTTCAACGCTTCCAGGTGCCAAAACCATAATCCCTGCGTGGTCTTGGCTGATTCCAAGTTCACGTGCAGAGCAAATCATTCCATTCGATGTCTTGCCATAAGTTTCACGTGCACCAATCACAAAATCGCCGGGAAGAATCGCGCCAGGAAGTGCCGCTACAACGATGTCTCCAACGACAAAGTTGGTAGCTCCACAAATTACGTAACGAGTCTGTGCCTCACCGCAATCGATTCCAACATAACGGATTGGCTTCTTATATTCGGTGATCTCTTCAATCGAAATAACCTTGGCAAATGTAAGGGGCCCCGTTAGATCTGCGCCCTGTTTAATGATCTCTTCAACTTCAAAACCTACGCGAATCAAGCCATCGGATATCTGATCAACTGTGGTGGATTCTGGGATTTCAACAAACTCTTTAATCCACGATAACGGAGCGCGCATTACAAGCCAACTCCAAACTGACGCGTGAAACGTAGATCGCCTTCGACAATGTCATGCATATCTGTAATGCCGTGACGAACCATAAGTGTTCGCTCCAAGCCCATGCCAAATGCGAAACCACTGTATTCATCGGTATCTATTCCGCAGGATGCAAGAACCTTAGGATTGACCATTCCGCAACCGCCCCACTCGATCCAGCGATTATTGAAAAAGATATCGACTTCAGCACTTGGTTCAGTGAATGGAAAAAATGACGGTCGAAGTCGTGTTGTTACATTAGGACCAAACATATGACGCGCAAAGTTATCTAGAGTTCCTTTCAAATGTGCCATGGTGATGCCTCTATCAATAACCAAACCTTCGACTTGATGAAATACCGGGCTGTGTGTTGCATCGAGTTCATCGGCGCGGAAAGTACGCCCCGGACAGATGACATAGATAGGTGGGGTTTGGGTCAACATTGTGCGAATTTGTACAGGCGATGTATGCGTACGCAACACCATTCCAGATTCAACTGGTTCAACAAAGAAAGTGTCCTGCATGGTTCGAGCAGGATGGTCAGCTGGAATATTGAGCGCATCAAAGTTAAGCCATCCAGATTCAAGTTCAGGGCCTTCTTCAACACTAAAGCCCTGCTCGATAAAGAAGTCAGAGACCTCATTCTTGATTATCGAAATTGGGTGAAGTCCTCCACGATGTGCACGATTAACGGGCAAAGAAATATCAACAACTTCTTCGAGCAGCACCTTGCGATCGCGTTCGGCCTCTAAAAGAGCTGTTGCGCTGGCAAGTGATTCTGCAATAGCGGCTTTAGCCTCGCCGATTAACTTTCCAAAACTGGCTTTATCCTCGGGCGACATCGCACCCAAGGCACGCGAAGCTAGCGAAATTGGGGACTTATCTCCAGAGTGGGCAAGGCGTGCAGTTTTGAGGGAGTCTAAATCGAGTGCGCCAGAGAAAGCCTTACGGGCATCATCTACCCAGGCAGTTATTTCTGAAGCTTGCATGGGCGTGAGTCTATCGGGTGCAACTTTAGGAAGCCTGCATATTTGCAAGGTGATACATAACAATCGATGCCGCCGCTGAAAGATTAAGGCTCTCTGCATCACCTGGCATTGGGATATTGACTAACATGATGCCCACAGTCGATTGTGCAGTTGATAGCCCGCGCGCTTCATTTCCAAATATGGCGACCGTATCGCCCACCACTGCTAAATCAGCCAATGCTTGCGAACCTTGGGCTGCTAATGAGAAGCCGGTGATTTCTGGATGAGAAAGTACATCGGTCAGTAAAACTCCCTCAAAGACAGGAATATGCCACAGGGAACCGGCGGTACTTCGTACAACTTTTGGTGAATACATATCTACGCTTCCAGGTGATGTTATTACTGCATCCATTCCAAAGGCGTCGGCAGATCGAAGAATTGTTCCAGCATTACCTGGATCTTGAACTTCAGATAAGTAGATAAATTTGCGATGGCCATTGAGTGTTATTGACTCAAATTTTCTTTGTGGAATCGAACATATAGCCAGAATTCCTTGCGGAGTGATTGTCTCACTCATCGATTTCATGACATCGTCGCTGACATCGTAGGTTTTTAATAAAGATAAATCTGTGATCTCATCTAACTTCACTCGGGCCGATGCCGTTAAATACAGTGATTCAATCCTTGGTCCATCTTTTGAAACAATGGCCTCGCGAAAACATTGCATTCCTTCTGCAACAAACTCGCCTTGGGCTTTGCGTTCTTTAGCGCCTCGAGATGAAATAAGAGCCTTAACCCGCGCAACATGTGGCGAGTTAAGGCTCTCAATCATATGAAGAGTTATGCAGAGATGAGGCTCTTACGAGCAACATCTACAAGTGTCTTAAATGTTGCTGGGTCATTAGTTGCTAGCTCAGAAAGTACGCGACGATCAACTTCAACTCCAGCAGCCTTAAGGCCTTGGATGAAGCGGTTGTACGTTAATCCGTGTGCACGGCAACCAGCATTGATGCGCTGAATCCAGAGACGACGGAAATCGCCTTTCTTATCTTTACGGTCGTTGAATGCATAGACCATAGAGTGTGTAACTTGCTCTTTCGCCTTTGTGAAAAGACGTGAGCGTTGTCCACGATAACCGCTTGCACGCTCTAAAGTTGTACGACGCTTCTTGGCTGCGTGAACTCCACGTTTTACTCTCATTTAATCCACGGTCCTTACTTCAAGCCAAGCATGCGCTTGGCTGTCATTGTTACGGTTGGCTTTGCTGACTGCTCTGTCGAAAGACGACGGGTAACTCGAGAAGACTTGCGCTCAAGTAAGTGGCGCTTTCCTGCGCGCTCGTGCATGATCTTTCCAGTTCCTGTGACGCGAAAAGTCTTCTTCGCACCACTATGAGTCTTCATCTTTGGCATCTTTATGCTCCATCCATTGTCTCTGCTGCTGCTTCGGCTTTCGCCTTGCGTGCAGCTTTTGCTTCAGCAACCGCTTCGGTCTTCTTCTTTGTTGGGCCTAAAACCATTGTCATATTTCGTCCCTCTTGTTTAGGGGCGAACTCTACGAATCCAAACTCTGCAATATCTTCTGCAAGACGCTGCAACATTTTGTATCCGAGCTCTGGACGCGTTTGCTCACGACCTCGAAACTTCATTGTCACCTTTACCTTGTCGCCCCCTTTTAAGAACTTTTCAACTTGAGAGCGCTTTGTCTCATAGTCGTGAGTCTCAATCTTTGGCGTCAAGCGCACTTCCTTCACCACTATGTGGGTCTGGTTCTGTCGCGCCTCCCGAGCCTTCTGTGCAATTTCGTACTTATATTTTCCGAAATCCATGATCTTGCATACGGGTGGATTGGCCTCTGCTGCGATTTCGACTAGGTCAAGACCTACTTCATCGGCCATTCTTAACGCGGTATCGATATCGACTACTCCAACTTGTTCTCCGGTATGTCCGATTAAACGAATTTGAGGCGTGCGAATTCGATCATTGATGCGCGGTTCTGTGCTGACTGTGTGCTCCTTCGGTTCGGTAAACGC
>JBMOET010000036.1:0-12526 GCA_049314595.1 Candidatus Planktophila sp.
GGCCAACAATGAAAGCGCTAGTTATAGGCGCGGGCGGAGTTGGCGCAGCAATCGTCAATATCGCTTCACGCAAAAGCTTTATTACATCCATGGTGGTTGCTGATCGAACCCTATCTCGAGCCGAAGCCGCAGTTGCACGAGTTAAAGATGCTCGCTTTGCTGCCGCTGAAGTAAATGCTGCAGAGCTCGAAGATTTGCGTGCACTGATTCGAAAAGTGAAGCCAGATGTCGTGGTCAATGCAGTGGATCCGCGCTTTGTTATGCCGATTTTTCTTGCCTGTGAAATTGAAAATACTAATTACATCGATATGGCAATGTCACTTTCACGCCCGCACCCTCATTACCCAAATACTGAAACTGGCGTAAAACTAGGCGATGAACAGTTTGCTCGAGACTGGAACTGGAAAGAGCGCGATATTTTCGCCTTAGTTGGCATGGGAATCGAACCTGGCATGAGCGATGTCTTTGCCCGTTACGCATCAGATCATCTCTTTAGTCGTTTAGATTCAATCACAATCATGGATGGTTCTAATTTAACTGTAGAGGGCTACGAATTCGCACCATCATTTTCAATCTGGACAACTATTGAAGAGTGCTTGAATCCACCGTTGGTTTGGGAAGATGGTCGCGGTTGGTTTACAACAGAGCCTTTTAGCGAGATTGAAACCTTTGATTTTCCTGAAGGTATCGGACCAGTTGAGTGTGTGAACGTAGAACATGAAGAAGTTGTTTTGATTCCTCAAAAAGTTGATGCCAAGAAAGTTAACTTCAAATATGGCCTCGGCGCTCAGTTCATCACAACATTGAAGACAATTCATATGTTGGGTATGGATCGCAAAGACCATGTTGATGTTCAAGGAATCTCAGTCTCACCGCGTGACTTACTTGCCGCATCATTGCCAGATCCTGCAACCCTTGGTTCTCGCATGAAAGGTAAGACATGTGCTGGGGCTTTAGTAAAGGGTCTCAATAAAGAGGGTCAACCCTATGCATGTTATTTATATAACGTCGTTGATAATGAATGGTCTATGCAGCACTACGGAGATCAAGCAGTTGTGTGGCAGACAGCAGTTAATCCAGTTGTAGCAATGGAGCTAATACATAGTGGAATCTGGAAGCCCGAAGGAGTTGCAGGCCCTGAATGGTTTGATGCAAAGCCGTTTTTAGATTTACTTGATTCATATGGAACCGAATGGAAAATCCGCGATGAGGATCCAACTGGAATCGTTGTTTAAATGAAAAGAGAGTTCGACGTAGTCATAATCGGATCAGGATTTGGCGGATCAGTCTCTGCGCTTCGGCTACGTGAAAAGGGTTATAGCGTCGCCGTTCTAGAGGCTGGGCGGCGCTTTGAGGATAAAGACTTTCCTAAAACTTCATGGCGACTGCGTAAGTTTCTCTTTGCTCCGGGTATTGGTTGTTTTGGGATTCAACGCATACATGTGCTGCCCGATGTATTGGTTTTAGCCGGCGCAGGGGTCGGAGGCGGTTCACTTGTCTATGCAAATACTCTTTACCAACCAGGTGATGAGTATTTCAAAGATAAGCAGTGGGCATCAATCACAGACTGGAAATCGGAGCTCGAGCCTTGGTATGACCAGGCACGGCGCATGTTAGGTGTAGTAGAAAATCCATATTTTTCGCCAAGTGATCAAGCAATGAAAGATGTTGCCGATCAGATGGGTGTGGGGCATACGTTCCAAATGGCGCCTGTTGGAATTTTTTTTGGCGATGGTAAAGGTGTGAAATCGAAGGATCCATTCTTTGGTGGCGTGGGTCCTGAGCGCAGTGGTTGCCAGCAATGTGGTGCTTGTATGACGGGTTGCAGATTCAATGCAAAAAACACACTTCCTAAGAATTATTTAGGTCTAGCCGAATCTGCCGGTGCAAAGGTTTTCCCGATGACAACGGTTAAGTCGCTCAAAGAAAATACTGATGGTACCTGGGAGATACGTGCAGTTAAAACCGATGATCCTTTTGCAACGATAATCAAATTTAAGGCCGATCAAGTTATAGTCGCTGCTGGAACCTTTAATACCCAGAAACTTCTGCATGCAATGAAGCGTAAAAACCTTCCGCAGTTATCGGATCATCTTGGAAAACTCTCGCGTACTAATAGTGAAGCGCTCACTGGTGCCATGATGAAAGACACCACAATTGATTTCAGCCAAGGTAGCGCCATTACATCTTCGTTCTTTCCTGATGAGCACACGCATATCGAGCCGGTTCGCTATGGCAAGGGCAGTAATTTCATGGGGCTGATGCAGACCATCATGACCGATGGTTATGACTCACAAACACGGCGCAAGCACTGGTTCAAGCAGTTCGTTGCGAACCCAGCATTACTTGGAAAGATTCTCAATGTACGGCGGTGGAGTCAGCGCACAGTAATTGCTTTAACGATGCAAAATGTTGATTCATCCGTAACAGTCAGCGGTAAGCGCGGATTATTTGGCTGGCGCTTAACATCAACAAATGATCCTCTGAAACCTAATGCCACATATATTCCTGCAGCTAATGAAGTTGTACGACGAATAGCCGAAAAACATGGTGGAATCGCTGGAGGCCATATTGGTGATCTAGTCGATGCACCTTTCACCGCCCATTTTGTAGGTGGTTGTGTCATCGGAGATTGCGCCGACAATGGCGTTATCGATCCTTATCATCGCGTGTACAACTATCCGACTTTGCATATTGTCGATGGCTCAACGATTACGGCTAACTTAGGTGTCAATCCATCGTTGACGATTACCGCCCAAGCTGAGCGTGCATTATCGCTTTGGCCCAATAAAGGTGAGATAGATTTACGTCCGATTCAGGGTCAGGAATACAAGCGACTGTCGCCAACTGCTCCACATAACCCCTTTGTTCCAAACGGTGCGATTGGTCAACTAACAACTAAGTAGGAGAAAAATGCAGAGCTGGGCCTTAGTTACTGGAGCAACATCTGGGATTGGTGAAAGTTTTACGCGCTTGCTTGCTGCCAATAATTACAACATCGTCTTAGTCGCACGAGATATGAATCGATTAAATGAACGCGCCCAATCGTTAGAAACTACCTTCGGAGTCAAGACCCAGATACTTCAAGCGGATTTATCAACGGATTCGGGATGTTTGCTCATCGAGAACTTCATTACAAGCAATGAGATTGATGTGCTCATTAATAACGCTGGTTTTGGAATTAATAAAGCATTCTCTGTTAGTGACCTTGCTGCCGAGCAAGAGTTATTGAATGTGTTAGTGCGAACTCCTATGCGCCTTATGCACTGCATCGTGCCTTCAATGAAGGCGCGCGATAAGGGAATCATCATCAATGTCTCATCTGTTGCCGGTTGGATCGCTGGCGGAACCTATAGCGCATCAAAGTCTTATTTAACGGTGCTCTCGGAGTCACTCAATACAGAACTTGCGTCAACCAAGGTTCGAGTAAGTGCGCTGTGCCCAGGATTTACTCGCACCGAGTTTCACCAACGAGGCCGAATGTCGATGAAAGGCTTGCCTTCTTTTATGTGGCTCAATGCAGATGCCCTTGTTGCTAAGTCATGGACTGATGCCCTGGCAGGTAAAGCAGTCTCGGTTCCAGGGTGGCAGTATCAACTTCTGACGTCGATCATCCATCTGCTGCCAAGAAAGTTCGTGCGAAAAGTTGGAATGAACGTACGGGTTAAACAGCGCAGATAAGGGTCAAATTTCTAATATTCACGGTCATTTTTGAGTATTTGGGGCGATTTAACAGGATTTTCTCAGGTTGATATCGCTACGATTGCTAAATAATTCAATGGAGGTTTTAAACATGCGTAAATTTGCTTCTCTCACCTTAGCTCTCATTGTTGCTGGTGGTGTGATGATCGCTACCCCAGCAACTGCAGCTGTCAAAATTACTAATGGAGTTGCTTGTACTAAATCTGGCGCCGTAAGTAAGACTGCCGACGGAACCTACAAGTGCGCAAAGAATCTATTGACTACAAGTACCAAGTTGACCTGGCTATCAACTGACTGCCTGACAATGACGAGTGCATACTTAACGGCTAAAGCGACTCTGCCTGCAGCCAAGATCTCTACTGATAAGGCAATTGCGGGTTTTGATGCTGAGATTGTCGCTCAAAATAAGGTTCTAGCAGACTCCCTTATTGAGATTGAGGCCTACAAGGTTAAGTTGGCCGATACAGCTGCAAAATTAGCTGCGCTCAAAGCAGATACCGCCAACCTTGCCAAGAATAGATTAAACATCGCTGCCTATGAAAGCGCAGTTACTAACTACAACAAAGCAATTGCAACCGTCTCGAAGGTTTCAGGTTCAGCTGGAGCAGTTCAGAGGGCAATCACTCGCATCCAAAACTTTAAAATCCAAGCTTTAGCTTCCTATGAGAACCTAAAGGCTGACTTAACAAATGGGTTAGCCAATGCCAAGCTGCTGTGCAGTAAAGGCTTCTAACGCTTAATTCTTAAGGCAAGCCCCACTTTTCAGGTAAAGGTGGGGCTTTCCCTATTCATTCTCACAATTGCCCTGACTTAGATTGTTTAGATGCGCAATGGAGTTATTCGAGCCGTAGGGCCTTCGCTTCTGATTGTGCATGTGACGCTAACTTCACAAGGTATTTGGAACGAGCTTCTTCTTTATAACGCAATCGTGCTCTGCGCAATTATTGTAGCTCTGTCTGCACCGAGGATAACCGATCCATTTGCACGTCCTCTGATCGCAATAGCTTTGTTGTGTTGGCTAACTGGCTCACTATTATCGAGTCTTTCAACTTTTGGTTTTATTTCATTATCAACTCCTACACTGTCAAATGTTGCTTATCTACTCTTCTATCCAGCTGCAATTATCGGTATCTCTCGTCTAATTTCACCCAGCAGGAAACTTTCCCTTCTAGAAATATTCGACTCCTCAATTTTCGGACTCGGATTAAGCACGTTGGGTACGGCCTTACTCTTAAAACCACTTCTCCCTCACTTTGGTGGTGATATGAGAAGCGGCTTCTTTGCAGTGAGCTATCCAATCGCCGATTTAATCCTTGTATCCATAACGCTCTCATTAGTTGCCTCACAAGGTTTGTCTAAAGCGCCACTAATACTCACAAGTGGAATTCTTGTATTTACAGCTACGGATTTTCTATATCTTTGGTTCACTATTCAAGGTACCTACACCTATGGTGGACTTATCGATGATGGTTGGTTGCTCGGCCTGCTCCTAATATCAGAGAGTTTGTGGCATCAAAATATTGAGATTACGATTGCACGGGGTATTAATCCTGCACTTATAGCGCTGTCAATCTTCCTTAGCGCAACCATATTGGCAGGTATCGCTTTGAAACCAGGATACTTTCCGAACTTCGTTATTTTCCCAGCTATCGTCACATTACTTCTTGCCTTCATCCGAATGACTATCGCATTGCGTGCTGCAAAGAATATTGGGCATGAGCGAATTCTCGCGCGCACTGATGAACTTACCGGTCTACCAAACCGTCGCCGCTTGATATCTGAGATAGAAAATTTTGTAGCTAAAGATGGTGCACTTCTCTTACTTGACTTAGATGGTTTCAAACCAGTTAATGACACTCATGGCCATGAGACTGGAGATAAAGTTTTACAACAAGTTGCACTTAGATTTAGTCGGGCTCTGCCGAGTACTGCACTGTTAGCTCGCCTTGGCGGTGATGAGTTTGGTGTTCTCTACGAAGGAAGCCATGAGTCAGCGATGGAGATTGCCTTGGCGCTTCGAGCGACTTTGAGTTATCCCTTTAGAGTTAATAGCGATGACATCCTCATTGATGTCAGTATCGGCGTGGCCGCAAATAACGGCCATACCGATCTACTGAAGCGCGCTGATTTAGCTATGTACCGTGCTAAGCGTGAGGGTCTTGGAGTGTGTCGGCTTTGATCTCTTTCAAACGCGCAAGTGACTCCAAACGTTCAAGGGCGTGATCAACGATTCGATCAGGATATGAACTCTCAATGAGATAGAGCCATGGCTCATGTATCTGAGAAGCCGGTAGATGCGCTAACTCAGGAATATATCGGCGGATGTAGTCGCCATTGTCATCAAAACGTTTGCCCTGTTCAATCGGGTTAAAGACGCGGTAATAAGGCGAAGCGTCGGTGCCTGTGCCTGCAGTCCACTGCCAACCATGGGCATTTGAGGCTACGTCGTAGTCAACTAAGTGCTCCATAAAGAAATCAGCCCCTAGCTGCCATTCAAGGTGCAAATCCTTCACTAAGAATGAGGCAACGACCATGCGGGTACGGTTATGCATCCAACCTTCTTGCACTAACTGGCGCATCGCTGCATCGACAAAGGGATAACCAGTCATCCCGGTTTTCCACGCTTGAAATTTTTGATCTGGCTTGTCATATCGCATATTGGCAAAGCGTGGTGCGTAATACTCGCTCTCAGTGCCAGGGTTATTGAAAAGCACATCGGCATAAAACTCTCGCCACGCAATCTCTTTTCGAAAAACATCGTGGGCTTTGCTTTCTCCGAGCTCTGCTAACAATGTACGAGGATGAATTTCTCCCCACTTTAAATGCGCACCAAGTTTGCTCGTACCATCTATGCCAGGAATATTTCGCCCCTCGTCATAAGTATCTAAGCCATTGACTTTAAAAAACTTCCACCGTTCCAGCGCCGCTTTTTCACCCGCTGCAGCAATCCTTGTTCCATCTGGAACTTTCCAGTCAGGAAAATTTCTATCGCTCTGGGTTGGAACAACGCAGTTAATTTTCTTCGGTGCAGCTACTGGCTTGCGCCACCCATGAAGGCACCATGCACGGTAAAAGGGTGTGTACACTTTGTACGGCGTTGAATCACTTGGCTTTAGAACTCTGCCTGGTGCAACTGCATATGGACTTCCGGTCTCAACGAGGGGTAACCCCGCCAAGGCAATTCGCGCATCACGCGATGCTCCATACGGTTCGAACTCTTTAGAAATATGTACCGATGATGCGTTGTAACGTTTAATCAAAGCCTGCAGAACTTCTACCTGATCTCCCACCATCACATGTAGAGCATTACCCAAAGATTCATCCAAAGCCCGAAGCGATGCTCCTAAATAAGCTAAGCGCTTACTTCCGCTCTGACCAATTAAATTCTTATCTAGAATAAATACTGGAACTATTTCATCACTGCTGGCGATGGCCTCTAAAAGTGCTGGGTGATCGGTGATCCGCAGATCACGACGAAACCAGACAATGCTTCTTTTAGGCTCAGACATGGGTAGATTTAACCATTATGAATGAGATTAAGCGCTTTCAAATCCGCGGGGTTCCGGGTGATGTTAAACGAGTCCAGTTCGGCGCTAGAACCGTTGATTATTGGCTGCCAAAGCAATCAGCTACTCATCTGCTGATTGCTCACGATGGCCAGAATGTCTTTGATGGCACGACTTCAACACATCGACACCAAACATGGAAGATGGCTCAATCAGCACTCAGAGTTAGTGAAGCATTGGGCATTAATCCACCAGCGATAATTGGGGTCTGGCATAGTCAGACAAAAGAGAATCCTTGGGGGCGAGGAAAAGATCTTGTGCCTGCGCGATATTTTCGTGAGGGCCTTGAAGTACATAAAGATTTTGCAGATATTTTAGTTGCTGACAAACTGGAGAGCGATCAATACTTAGCAACGATATTCAATGAAATCGTCCCCACGATTGCACCGAACATTGCCCCAGCAAATACAGCGATGATCGGCTCTAGCATGGGTGGCTTGGCCACGTTGTACGCACTTGGTGAAAATCCAACTCAGTTTTTTACTGCTCTTGCTCTTTCACCACATTGGCCATTTGCTGGCAATGAATTAGTTGAGGAAACAATCTCATCACTGCCAGGGCCTGGGCAACATAAAATATGGATGAGCCATGGAACAAAGGGTTTAGATGCTGCCTATGCACCATTTCAAATGTATGCCGATGAACTACTTCGAGCACGCGGCTATAAAAACCATGACTTTGTTAGCAAGGTATTTAACCGAAGTGGCCACAACGAACGATCCTGGGCTAAGTACTTAGATCAACCTATGCGCTTTTGGCTGGTATCGTAAATTTAATAGTTGGAAAAGTAAATTTTGATGCTTGAGAGTTAGTTGCAACTGCTCTGATTTCGATTTTCTTCTTCAGGTAATCCAGCGGATCAAGAAAAACACTGTACGGAGCGGTTGTATCTGTTCCCTGGGTAATCCATTGTGTTGAACCGGCTACTCGTACAAAGAATTCGACGGACAATAAATCTGCCGACTTCACACCAGCTTTAACGTGATAAAAACCAGTCAAATCATCGGCTCGAATCGACAACTTTCCTACCGAGGTAGCCACAACATCAATGGGATTATTAGCCTTAAAAATCACGGTTGAAAGTGCGGGAACGGTAAAACTGAGTTTATTCGAAGCAGAAGTAACCTCTGACTGACCTAGCAATAACTGCCAACCACCGCTTGAGGTAGCCGATGTTATATCTACAACCTCATCGGTATCAGAGTTATTAAATGCCACCACATATTCACGATTCTCTTTAGCATCCTTCTTTGACACCACGAAAATCGAGTTCTTTGAATAACGCTCTAGCATCACGCCATTAGCTAAACCTAGGTGAGCTTGGCGCAGTTCAGAGATCTGTTTTAAGTACGCCGCAATTGGGCTCGTACTTGTAGCTTGGAAAGCATCACCATTTCCAATTGGCGTGCCTCCAATTCTAGGCTCGGTCTTCCAGATATCTACTTGCGTGGCAAACATATCCTGTCGTGCAAACTGATCTTTGCCCGTATTGGTTCCAGTCATTCCCACTTCGTCGCCGTAGTAAACAACGGGAATTCCCCGCGTGAAATACAACAAGGCATTAGCCAAGTTAGCTCGCGGTAACAGTTGGCTTGTTTTTTGGATTCGCTTATTCCCAATAATAAAGCCGACGCGGCCAACGTCGTGATTTCCTAAGAAGGTAACTAGGTTGCTGGCAGATGAAGTTGCGCTGGTGTAATAATCATCATTTTCAAATAGCATGGTAAGTGTCGGCCCATTTGAATACCCTGATGCAAACTCTGTGGCACTTGCTTGAAAAGGAAAATCTAAAATTGTTTGAATCTTGTTCCGGCGCACGTACTCCATCAAGTTAAATGGACTGTAATCATAGACTTCGCCAAAAATTGTAAAATCTTTGATTCCTATGCTTGATGCGGAACTATGAATTAATGGTGACCAATTCTTAAAGAAGTTATCGTCTACATGTCGCGCGGTATCAACTCTAAAACCAGATAGACCGTAATCCATCAGCCATTTTGAGTACACCTGTCCCCAACCCTGCCAGACCTGTGGTTTCTCGGTTGCTAGATCATCTAGACCATAGAAATCACCTAGTTTGGTGCAGTTGCCCACTCCCCAGCAGCTGCCCATGTCACCTACGTTGTGATAATTATTAAGATTGTTAAGCCAGGCTGGCTTCTTTAGATTCTTTGACTCAGCGGGGATGTAGGCCTCGTTACCGTGATATTTAATGACATCGCCCGTGTGATTAGTAACGATGTCTAAAATGATTTTTAAATTGAGTTTCTTCGCACAAGCAGCAAAATTAGCCATGTCTGCATTGGTTCCAAGGTGCGGATCAACATTGAGGAAATCAACACCCCAATAGCCGTGATACCCGGAGCCTGCACTAATCGCCTCTTGTTGGGTAACAACCGGAGTTAACCAGACTGCCGTGAACCCCAGTGACTTAATGCGAGCCAAGCCGTCATCACCAGGAAGACATGTACCCGTAAGTCCTTTGAGATCCCCACCATGGTTAAAGGCGGTTAATGTTTCGTTAAAGCCACCAATATTATTATTGCTCTTGTCTCCATCTTTGTACCGATCAGGCATTACAAAATAGATAATGTCTTTACTTAGGCCGACTTTTGTCGAGGCTGGAGTAGAAGCAAAAGATAACGTCGAAATAGACAAAAGTGCACAAATAAATAGTGCAACAGCGCCCTTGCGCTTCACTGTTACCCCTTTACGGATCCGGCAGTGAGCCCGTTCACGATGTACTTTTGAAGAGACAAGAAGATGATCACAATTGGAATTGAAGCCAGAATTGATCCGGCGGCAAAAGCTCCCCAGTTGGACGCATATTGTCCACCGATAAACTGTTGTAAACCAACAGCCACGGTACGACCTTGCATCTCAACTAAGAATAATCGCGCAACAATAAACTCATTAAATGTTCCAATGAAGCTGAGCAAGCAAACAACGGCAAGCACTGGCGTTGCAAGCGGAATAAAGATTAACCAGTAGGTCTGAACCGGGCTTGCGCCATCGATTTTGGCCGCTTCATCAAGCTCTGCAGGAATTGAATCGACGAAGCCTTTGAGTAGCCAGATATTCACGCCCATTGAGCCGCCCAAGTAGACGAGAATCAACCCCGCTTGGCTACCTAGACCAATACTTGGGGCAAACGAGTACACGCGCTCCATGATGACGTACACCGCTGAAAGTGCCAAAACAGCTGGAAACATCTGAACAAGAAGAAGTAACTGAATGCCAAATTTCTTGCCTTTGAACTTGAGGCGGCTAAATGCAAAAGCGGAGGCGGCGCCGACAACTACTGAACTGATCGCCACTACCGATGAAATAATTAGGGAGTTCTTCACCCATGACAAAAAAGGAATCTTGGGCGACGAAAAGAGCATCTTGTAGTTGTCCCATGAAAGTTCTTTTGGCACAAATGAATCTAGCTGGAGACTTCCACCCGATTTAAATGATGAAAGAACTACAAGGTATAGAGGGAATAAGGAAAAGACACACATAAAGGTTGCGAATGCGTGACGCCATAAATTTTCTTTCAGCCACTTACTCATCCGAAGGTCTCCATTACTTTAGATTTCTTCAGTCCATAGAATGAAATCGAGGCTACAAGTAAGAAAATAATGACTGAGATTGCGCTGGCCAAACCAAAGTCATTCATGCCCCTGCCAAATGCGATTTGATATGTATAGCTAATCAAGATATCTGTAGCACCTGCAACTTCACCATCTAAGCTATTTCTCGGTCCACCACCCGTCAACAGGTAGATCAAGTTGAAGTTATTAAAATTGAAGGCAAATGATGCAATCAGCAGCGGTGACAAAATCTGTAAAAGCAGCGGCAAAGTAATTCTCCTAAATATCTGTCGAGGATTTGCGCCATCAATAGCTGCAGCCTCCAAGAGTTCTGATGGAATCGCCTGAAGGGATCCGGAACAGATTAGATAGAAGTAAGGGAAACCGAGCCAAAGATTTACTAATAAAACAGCAGCGCGTGCAAATGTTGCACTAGAAAACCAAGCAATATGAGTGTTCAGAATATTATTAATCGCACCAAACTCTGAATCAAACATTCCACCCCAGATCAAAATACTCATGATGCTTGGCATGGCATATGGCAAAATCAAGATAGAGCGATAAATACGACGCCCCCGCATTTTTCTGTTAAGCGCCAACGCTAGTAAAAGTCCAAATGAGAAGGTGCTTAATACAGTCAGTGTGGAAAAGACCACAGTCCAGATAAATACCTTGATAAGCGGCGTACGGAAACGGGTATCAGTCACTAATTTCGTGTAATTCTCAAACCAGATAGGTGCTCGCCAACCCGGAGTTAATACTGTCTCGGGTGAGCCCTCAAGTGCGAAATTTCCTTTGCCATTATTAATGTACGTCTCACCTGTAATGATGTTCTTCATTGTGTCGGTCTTCGCGTCATAAGCAATTTTCTGTCGAAAGACCGCTCCGACCCCTTGACCTTCAATCTTTACGTAGTAACCATCCTGGTACTTATATCGAATCTTCGAATAAGCATCGTTGGCCGCTAATTCATTGTCAGAGATTGCCGTGAAGCCAGGAGCAGTAGTTGCAACACCGTATTCATTAATTGTTAGCTTAGATGCATCGACGTCCGTAATTTTATCTTGAGTAGAGATAAAGAATCGTTGATTTGCAATATCAGAGACCAAGACTGCATAGTCTCCATTAGAGTCTTTACCTGAAACTAAATCGAAGGTTGTTTGGTTAGCATCGGACTGAACGCCAAGGATTAACACTTGTTCAATTGATGCTGACTTAGAAATGTAGTTACCTGTTTGATAGTTGAAAATAGACATTATTACTGTAAAAACTATCGGTGCGATCACGAAAGCAATAAAGAAGAGAATTCCGGGAACAAAGAACTTAAGCGGGATTGAAAACTTTGTGAAATAAGTAAAATTCAATGCGAGAATTGCAAAGATTAAGAAGGCTCCGATTGCGCTTTCACCCGAGGCAAAGGCACTCTGACCTAATAGACTTAAGATCGCGGTAATTATCGCGAGAATTGCCATCTTGAGCGCTGTTGCAAACTTACCTCTAAAGATACTGCTCACTGTCTTACCGCTTCCTTATTAATTCTGCAGATTGTGAAAGTAGTAGCGTGGGCGGGAATGAATCCCGCCCACGCTATTGAACTTTTAGGCCATGAAAGTTTTACCTTTCATACTCCAAGAGAAATCTCTTAGAGATCAGCCTTTCCTGCTGCGACGTTAGCCTTCCAAA
>JBMOET010000037.1:0-12278 GCA_049314595.1 Candidatus Planktophila sp.
GATCAATATGTAATTGGACAAGATCGTGCCAAGAAGTCTTTATCGGTCGCCGTCTATAACCACTATAAGCGCGTTCAAGGCGGGCATCGCGACGATGCGATTGAACTAGCCAAATCAAATATCTTGCTACTTGGACCAACTGGCTGCGGTAAAACTCTGATGGCACAGACATTGGCGCGCATGCTCAATGTTCCCTTTGCTATCGCTGATGCAACGGCGCTAACTGAGGCTGGATACGTCGGTGAAGATGTAGAGAATATTCTTCTGAAGCTTTTACAGGCAGCAGATTACGATGTGAAGAAGGCAGAGACTGGCATCATCTATATCGATGAGATCGATAAGGTTGCACGTAAATCTGAGAACCCATCCATTACTCGTGATGTTTCAGGTGAAGGCGTTCAGCAAGCGTTATTAAAGATTCTAGAAGGAACAGTTGCATCGGTTCCGCCACAAGGCGGGCGCAAGCACCCCCATCAAGAGTTTATTCAGATTGATACAACGAACGTTTTATTTATTGTTGGCGGAGCTTTTGCGGGCCTCGATAAGATTATTGAGGCACGCAGCGGAAAAGCCGGCGTTGGCTTTAACGCGACCTTGCAAGATTCGGCCGATAAAAATCGCAAAGATATCTTCGCCGATGTGATGCCTGAAGATTTGTTGAAGTTTGGAATGATTCCAGAGTTCGTTGGTCGCTTACCAGTTCTGACAAGTGTTGAAAATCTTGATAAGGCTGCGCTCATGCAGATTCTTACCGAGCCAAAGAATGCTCTGGTCAAGCAGTATCAGCGTCTCTTTGATCTAGATAACGTGGCGCTGGAGTTTTCACCGGATGCCCTTGATGCAATTGCAGATCTTGCACTTCTTCGAGGAACCGGTGCTCGTGGACTCCGCGCAATCATGGAATCAGTCCTGTTGTCATTGATGTATGACGTACCAAGCCGCAGCGATATCGCGAAGGTTTTGGTCACACGCGAATGCATCGAAACCGGCGCCCAGCCAGAGTTCATCCTGCATACAGGTGATATTCCTAAGCGTGCGCGAAGCCAAAAGGGTCAAGAGGAGAAGAGCGCGTAATCTAGACTGCTCCCTATGTCCCGCGAACTAGCTTCTAGCTTTTCACCAGCTGATATCGAAGCCGGCCTGTATGAAAAGTGGGTCGCTGCTGGCTACTTCAAGGCCGATGCAACATCGGATAAGCCACCATTCACAATTGTTATCCCACCTCCCAACGTCACGGGTTCACTGCATATTGGTCACGCCTTAGATCACACACTGCAAGACACGCTTACACGCATGAAGCGCATGAAGGGCTTTGAAGCGTTGTGGTTGCCAGGAATGGATCACGCAGGCATTGCAACGCAGAATGTCGTTGAAAAGCAGTTAGCCGCTAAAGGACAAACTCGACATGACTTAGGGCGTGAAGATTTTGTTGCAAAAGTCTGGCAATGGAAAGCTGAATCTGGCGGAGCGATTCTCGATCAGATGCGCCGTTTGGGTGACAGTGTTGATTGGTCGCGCGAAGCATTCACAATGGATGCAGGATTATCAACTGCAGTCTTAACAATATTTAAAAAACTCTATGACCAAGGCCTCATTTACCGAGCTGAAAGAATTATTAACTGGTGCCCTCGTTGCTTAACTGCCTTATCTGATATCGAGGTAGATCATCAGGATGATGCCGGAGAATTTGTTCAAGTTCGATATGGCGAAGGTGACATTCAAATTACCGTTGCAACTACGCGTGCTGAAACCATGCTGGGTGATGGCGCAGTCGCTGTTCATCCAGATGATGTTCGTTATCAGCATCTGATTGGTAAGCAAGTTTTATTGCCACTAGCTAATCGCTATATTCCAATTATTGCTGACGAATTAGTAGAGATGGATTTTGGAACTGGTGCAGTAAAGGTAACTGCCGCACATGATCCCAATGACTTTGAAATGGCGATGCGCCACAACGTTGCATTTGTTGTCATCATGAATGAGCACGGTGTTATGGATGGATCCGGTACCCGCTTTGATGGCATGGATCGCTTTGATGCACGCAAGGCAGTAGTTGAAGCATTGCGCGAAGAAGGTCGCATAATGGATGAAAAGCGGCCATATATTCACGCCGTAGGTCACTGTTCGCGCTGCGATACAACCGTAGAACCACGTTTATCAAAACAGTGGTTCGTAAAAGTTGCTCCGCTAGCAAAAGCTGCTGGAGATGCGGTTCGAGATGGTCGCGTAAAGATTGAACCCGAAGAGTTAGCTCCACGATATTTTGACTGGATAGATAACATGCACGACTGGTGTATCTCTCGCCAATTATGGTGGGGACATCGAATTCCAGTTTGGTATGGACCTGCAGGAGAAGTTTTAGTTGTCGGTCCCGGTGAAAGCGCTCCAGATGGTTACACGCAAGATCCAGATGTTTTAGATACATGGTTCTCATCTGCACTGTGGCCATTTTCAACGCTTGGTTGGCCACATGAGAGCGCTGATTTGAAGAAGTTTTATCCAACATCTGTTCTTGTAACCGGTTATGACATCTTGTTCTTTTGGGTAGCTCGCATGATGATGTTTGGTTTGTTCGCGATGGATGGCGTACAGCCATTTCACACTATTGCGCTGCATGGTTTAGTGCGCGATCAATTTGGCAAGAAGATGTCTAAATCTAAAGGCAACACGGTCGATCCGATTGAGTTTATGGATAAGTACGGCGCCGACGCACTTCGATTTACTTTAGCTCGCGGTGCTAACCCGGGTAAGGACCAAGCACTTGCCGAGGACTGGATCGGTGGTTCTCGTAACTTTGCAACAAAACTTTGGAATGCAACGCGCTTTGCGATGATGAATGGCGCAACAACTGAAGGCGATCTTCCGCTGGTCAGTGATCTGAATGCAATTGATAAGTGGATTCTTAGTCGCTTGTCAGAGACTATTTCAGAAGTTGACTCGCTATTAGAGCGCTATGAATTCGCGCGCGCATGCGAACTCATGTATCACTTTGCATGGGATGATTTATGCGATTGGTACCTAGAGCTTTCTAAAGAGGCCTTTTCTTCTGGTAAGGCAGATAACACTAAGCGCGTGCTGGGCTATGTCTTAGATCAACTTTTCCGCCTGATGCATCCAGTGATGCCATTTATTACTGAAACCATGTGGACCGCTTTGACCGGGGGAGAGTCCCTGGTAATTGCACAATGGCCAGTTGCGCAAGCGGGTCACGTAGATAAGGCTTCGGAAAAGCTCATTGCCGAGCTTCAAGAGATCATTACCGATGTACGCAGATTTAGAAATGATCAGGGCATTAAGACTTCACAAAAGATCCCGGCACGATTTATAGCCCCAGCACATATCAGCGAATATGCCAGTGCGATGGCCTTTGTTTTAAGACTTGAACTTGGGGACATTACCCCCAGTGCTCACTGTGAAGTTGGCTCAGTAAAAGTTGAGTTTGACCTAACTGGTTCAATTGATGTTGTGGCCGAACGCGCACGCCTTGAAAAGGATTTAACGACTGCACAAAAAGATAAACAAACTGCAGAGGTAAAGCTAAATAACCAAGGCTTTATGGCGAAGGCGCCAGAGAATGTTGTGGTTGAAATCCGTGAGCGTTTAGAAAAGACAACTGCCGATATCGAACGTTTGACTTCGCAACTATCCCAACTTCCAACGCCATGATTATTTCACCAGATGATCAAGAGCGCATTGATGCAATTGAGAAAGCGCTATTAGAGCGTTGGCCTGAAACACGTATTGCACCATCAACTGAACGTATTGCAGCATTGGTTGACATCTTAGGTTCGCCCCAACTGACTTATCCAACAATTCATGTAGGTGGCACTAACGGCAAGACAACGACAGCTCGAATGATTGATTCACTTTTGTTTGCTCATGGTCTGCGTACGGGGCGCTTTACCAGTCCACACCTTGAAACATATCTAGAACGAATCTCGATTAATGGACAACCGATAGATCCTAAGGATTTAATCTTTGCCTATAACGATATTGCGGCGTATCTAGAGTTGATGGACACAAAGTTTGAACATCCAATCTCATTCTTTGAGGCGATTACGGCACTTGGTTTTGTGGCTTTTTCCGAACATCCAGTCGATGTTGCCGTCATTGAAGTTGGCATGGGTGGGCAATGGGATGCAACTAATGTCATTGATGCCGACGTCAGTGTTATCACTCCCATCGGTTTTGATCACATGGAGTATCTCGGCCAAACTCTGCATGAAATAGCTGCTACCAAGGCTGGAATTATCAAAGAAGGTGGCTTCATTGTTCTGGCTCAGCAAGAGCCTGAAGCTGCTAAAGAGTTGATCCGTGGGGCCGCAGAAGTCGGCGCCGATGTTGTGCGCGAAGGAATTGAATACTCGATTGCATCGCGCGCGGTCGCGGTGGGTGGGCAGTTATTAACAATTCAAGGACTCAATGACACTTACGATGAGATTTTCCTGCCTCTTCATGGAAAGCATCAAGCTGCAAATGCAGCCAGTGCATTAGTTGCCGTTGAAGCCTTCTTTGGTGAACAGCCTTTGGATATTGAAGCTGTACGTGCAGGCTTTGCTGCGGTGACTTCTCCTGGACGAGCCGAAGTGGTTCATCGCGATCCGACAATAATTCTAGATGCTGCTCATAATCCCCATGGCGCAAAGGCCTTAGCCGATACTTTGCATCATGAGTTTAATTTCGATGAACTGATTGCAGTTGTTGGAATCTTTGGCGACAAAGACGCTACCGGCATTTTGAAAGAGCTAGAGCCAGTTGTTGACCATGTCATAGTTACTCAAAGTTCATCGACGCGAGCCATGTCATCTGCTGAGTTAGAAAAGATTGCAAGCTCAATCTTTGGGGTTGATAGAGTCTTTGAAATTAGTGATTTGAGTTCTGCGCTAGACCGTGCGGTAAAAGATGCGCACCGTCCATTGAGCGAAGAGACCATTGGAATTATTGTCACGGGCTCCGTGGTCACAGTTGGTGAAGCTCGAGCATATCTACGAAAGAAGTTTTCAAAGTGAGAGTTCTAGGGGCCTCTGTTTTGGTAATGGAGAGTTTGACGTTAGGTTTTGCAATACTTCTTGCCACTAAAGACCATACCTCCGGCGCGCTTTTATATGGCGGCTTAATATCCTTACTTCTCTTTCTTGCTGCAGGCCTTCTCAAGCTACGCGCAGGTTTCTATATCGCCTCAGTACTTCAGATTTTCATGATCGCATTCGGCTTTGTAGTTCCATCCTTTTTCTTCATCGGGGTGATTTTCATCGGCTTATGGGTCGCAGCCATCATTGTGGGCCGCAAAGGCGAGGCCGCTCGCGCAGCCCACCTGGCTTCACAAGCCGAAAAGGCCTAATAGACTACGCGGGTGAGTACAGAG
Organism: Candidatus Planktophila sp.; assembly: GCA_049314595.1. GTDB lineage: Bacteria > Actinomycetota > Actinomycetes > Nanopelagicales > Nanopelagicaceae > Planktophila. The sequence continues at coordinate 5,366 of JBMOET010000037.1, forward strand.
AAAACATTGATCCTGGTGAAGCCTGATGGCGTTCGCCGTGGTTTAGTCGGCGAAGTTATAGCTCGAGTAGAAACCAAGGGTTACTCAATCGAAGCGTTGCGCATGCTCAACGCCGATCGAGCATTACTTGAACGTCATTACGCCGAACACATCGGAAAGCCATTTTATGAGCCACTTGTTGAGTTCATGATGTCAGGACCGATTGTTGCCATAGTTGCATCGGGCAATCGAGTCATCGAAGGATTTCGTTCACTCGCAGGTGTAACAGATCCAACTGTTGCAGCTCCTGGAACGATTCGTGGCGACTTAGCCCGTGATCAAGGAACCAAAGTGGTACAAAATATTGTGCACGGATCAGATTCACCAGAATCTGCTGCGCGCGAGATTGAAATTTTCTTCCCTAAATAATCAAGGAGAACCAAAGTATGAGCTCAGCAAATAGAATGTCATTCATTGGCCGTGACATGGCCGTAGATCTGGGCACTGCAAACACCCTTGTCTACGTGCGCGGACGTGGAATTGTTTTAAATGAGCCATCTGTGGTCGCTGTAAATCAAGACACTGGCGGAATTTTAGCTGTTGGTCTTGAGGCCAAGAAGATGATTGGCCGTACTCCTGGAAACATCGTAGCTATCCGTCCATTAAAAGATGGAGTTATCGCTGACTTTGAAACAACTGAGCGCATGTTGCGCTACTTTATTCAAAAAGTGCACCGTCGTCGTTACCTAGCTAAGCCACGCATCGTGGTCTGCGTTCCTTCAGGTATCACTGGAGTAGAACAGCGCGCAGTAAAGGATGCTGCATATGCAGCAGGTGCCCGTAAGGTTTACATTATTGAAGAACCAATGGCTGCAGCAATTGGTGCAGGACTGCCAATCCACGAGCCAACTGGAAACATGGTTGTAGATATCGGCGGAGGAACTACTGAAGTGGCCGTTATTTCACTGGGCGGAATCGTGACATCACTGTCTATCCGTGTTGGCGGTGACGAGCTAGATCAATCGATTATTAACTGGGTTAAGCGTGAATTCTCACTACTTTTGGGAGAGCGCACCGCAGAAGAAATCAAGATGGCAATCGGATCGGCGTATCAACTTCCTGGTGAAAACGATGCAGAGATTCGTGGTCGCGACTTAGCAACTGGTCTTCCAAAGACAATCGTCGTTTCAGCTGCCGAGATTCGTAAAGCTATTGAAGAGCCAGTCAATGCAATCGTTAACGCTGTGAAATCAACACTCGATAAGACTCCACCAGAACTAGCATCAGATTTGATGGATCGTGGAATTGTTCTTACTGGTGGTGGCGCGCTCTTGAAAGGCTTGGATGAACGTCTTCGCAAAGAGACGGGCATGCCGATTCACGTTGCTGAGCGTCCATTGGATGCTGTTGTTGAGGGCTCAGGTAAGTGCATTGAAGAGTTTGAAGCCCTTGAGAAGGTCCTAATCTCCGAACCACGTCGATAGGTTAATTTAGAGATGCGTTACGGCGGTGAAGGTCGTAGTCGACTTCTCTTAATTGTTCTCATTGTTTCGGCGCTCTTTCTGATTACATTGGATCTGCGTGGCGTTGGCGTCCTTGAAGGCGCACGTCAAGGAACACAGACAATTCTTTCGCCTTTTCAGCGTGCTGGAAGTGTTGTTCTCACACCGATAAAGAATTTCTTCTCTGATGTTACGCACTTAGGTCGTACCAGAAATCAAATTGAAAAGCTTAGAACTGATAATGCCAAGCTTCGGGCGACGCTTTTGAATCGCAAAAACGCAGATGCTCAGTTGCTGCAGCTTAAGTCAATTCTAGATTTAGCAGGAACTGCAGGATATAAAGTTGTCAATGCACGGGTCATCAGTCAAGGTTCAAGTCAATCATTTTCACAGACTATAACTATTGATGCCGGTACAACTGCTGGAATCAAAAAGAATATGACAGTCGTGGCTGAAAATGGAATTGCAGGAGTAGTAAAAGAGGCTTATTCGCACACATCGTTAATTATGTTGGCAACAGATCCTGCATTTAAAATCGGTGTTCGAATCGCTGGAACGCAGCAAATCGGCATCTTGTCAGGCCGTGGAAGCCGTTCGGCCAGCCTGCAGCTGCTTGATAATCAGACCACAGTGAGAGTTGGCGACGTTCTACTCTCGCGTGGCAGTGTGGCCAATCGCCCATTTGTACCGGGAGTCCCAGTCGGTTATGTAACGGCAGTAGATAATTCGGCGGGTGCAATTGCACAAAGTGCAACGGTTCATCTGTATACAAATTTTGCAACTCTGGGGGTAGTAGCGATAGTGGTTGGAGCTTCATCAGTTAATCCAGGTGATGCCTTGATTCCACAAAAACCACAACCAACTCCGATTCCGACAGTTACCATTTACGTAACGCCTTCACCTACACCAACGAACTAAATAGAATGATTACACGACAGTTATCGATTTCAGCACCGATATTCATACTTATATACGGGGTGCAGGAAGTTATCGTGAATCAATTTCGACTTCCAGGTGGGGGATTTTCTATCTTCTTTATCTTTGCTCTTGTGTGGGCGATTCTAAGTACCCCAGAGGTAGCTGCTTTTTCTGGTTTTGCAAGTGGTTTCCTAATGGATCTTTCACCAAGTTCTAGCGGACCGATAGGTCACTGGACTTTGATTATGGTTGCCAGCTCTTATGTGATTTCTTATCTGGGCTCTGGAAATGAAAATGTTAAAGGAAATCCCGTAGGAGTAACGTTTTTTATTTCAAGTGCAGTCTTTTTCACCGAATTTGTATTTGTGATTAGCGGAGCACTATTGGGTGTCCAAACTGGAAGCTTTGGACAAGTACTCTTTACCATTTTTGGAATCTCACTGTGGACCTTAGTGATTACGCCAATCTGTTTACCTGTATTTTCCTTACTGCATGACATTGCACTAGATACGCGATCGAAGATATGAATCAACGTTCACGACTGAACCTTATGGTGGTTCAAATTCTGATTGTTTCGCTGATGATGGCACTCTTAGGTCGATTGTTTTACTTGCAAGTTGCAGCTGGTCCCAAATATAGAGATGCTGCTTTGAGTATTCAAAGTCGGGATGTCGTATCACCAGCTAATAGAGGCTTAATTGTTGATTCATCTGGTGTTCCATTAGCTCTTAATAAGGTGGGTTTGGCTATTACTATTGATCGAATCGCAATTGATAAGCAGCCCGATAAGGGTGTGGCAGTAATGCAGCGCCTCAGCAAGTTGCTGAAATTAAGATACAGCGATGTCTATCGGAACACGCGTTTGTGTGGTGAATTACCAAAGGGACAAAAGGCGGGATGTTGGACAGGTTCACGTTATCAGCCCATACCAATTACTAAAGAGGCTGCGCCTGATATTGCTCTGCAGATAGTGGAGCGCTCTGATCAGTTTCCTGGAGTTGATGCCGCTCCAGTTGCGATTAGAAACTATCCAGGCAATGCCGGAGTTAACGGTGCGCATGTGCTTGGATACGTCGGTCCAATAACTGAAACTGATTTAGCTACAGGAAACGGCAAGGCGTATTTTAGAAGTGAGACGATTGGAAAATCTGGCTTAGAGATTGAGTACGACTCTTATCTGCGAGGAATTCCTGGAATCAAAACTCTCATAGTTGACCGCAAAGAGGCGATAACTGCGCAGGGGCAAAATACTGCGCCAGTTGCTGGTGATCACTTAGTTACCTCCATCGATGCTCGCTTGCAGGGCGCCGTTGAAGTTGCACTTGCCGATGCAGTAAAGCGTGGTCGTGCAAATGGATATACGTCCGATTCAGGAGCTGCGGTTGTAATGGATGTTAAGACTGGAAGAATTTTGGCTTTGGCCTCGTATCCAACATATGACCCCAATGCCTTTGAAAAAGGTTTAACTGTTGCGCAGGCCTCGGATTTATTTAGTGAAAAGAAAGCCGTGCCTGCATTGTCTCGAGCACTACAAGGTCTGTATGCACCGGCATCAACTTTTAAATCAGTCTCAGTGATTGCGGCTGCAGCTGCAGGCTATGACTTAAATGCATCGTATAAATGTCCAGCCGAAGTTCAGGTTGGAACTCGTGCCTTTCAAAACTTTGAGAGTAAGTCGCAGGGAACTATGAGCCTAAAGAAGGCTATTGCAGTCTCTTGCGACACTATTTGGTATCGAATCGCATTTGATGAATGGCTGCGAGATGGTGGTCTACATCCAAAAACTAAACCTAATGACTACTTCTTTAAAGCTGCTCAAGGTTTCAATATCACACAAAAAGTTGGAATCGATCTGCCATCTGAATCATCATCGCGACTTGCCGATAGAGATTATAAAAAGAGTTGGTATGCCGCAAATAAGGACTTCTACTGCAACTACAAAGAGCGCGCAACTAAGGCTCAACAAACGACGTTTCTACTGCTTCTTGCCAAAGAGAACTGTGTAGATGGTGACAAGATCCGTGCCGGTGATGCCGTTAACTTTGCTATTGGCCAAGGCGACACGGTAGTGACGCCACTTAAGTTAGCCCAAATGTATGCCGCAATTGCAAATGGCGGAACTATTTGGCAGATGCTAGTCGGTAAAGCAATAGTAAAAACCGATGGCACTGTTGTTAAGACAATGACTCCAAAGAAGCTTGGAACACTTCCGGCGGCTCCTTCCACAATTAAGTTCCTACATAGTGCACTTCGTGAAGTTGTAATTAGCGGAACAGGCGCCGGGGCGTTTTCAGGCTTCCCTATTGCCGTGAGTGGAAAAACTGGAACTGCCGAAGTCTTTGGCAGAAACTTAAATGGCTCGCTAAAAGACAACACATCATGGTTTGCATCATTTGCTCCAAGTAATAACCCACGCTATGCCGTTGTAATGATGGTGAGTCAGGGTGGCTTCGGTGCATCTACATCTGGCGTTGGTGTTCGAAAAATCTATGAAACACTCTTTGGCATAAAGGGCAATAAAGTTATTCCAGGGGCAGAGATTTTCCCTGGCGGAAAGCCTCCGACAAAGCTTCCTAAAATATCCCCAGCAACTAAGCCAAAGGTGGCGCCATGAGTCAGATCTCTGCACGCCAACGTTTATATCGCCGATCACGATCTTCGATCTTTCATGGCTTTGACCCTGTACTGACTGCAGCAGTGGGTTTGCTGCTACTAATTGGCACGCTCTTGGTTTATGCCGCCACTCGCGATTGGTATGCGCGCAATGGGCTAGATCCACAGTATTACCTCAAACGACACGTCATTAATATTGCTATCGGCGCACTACTTGCTTATGGAACAACGGTGATTGATTATCGATTGCTGCGCGCCTATACGCCGATTTTCTGGGGGTTAGGCGTTTTAGGGTTAGTCATAGTTTTGATTCCAGGTCTTGGCAGTACAGTCAATGGCGCACGCGCATGGATTGCTTTACCGGGTGGGTTCCAAATTCAACCTGCAGAACTGGCAAAAATCGCAATCATTATTGGAATGTCAATGCTCTTATCCGAGCGATCGCATGATAGCGATGAACCTACTTCGCGTGATGTACTGCAGTCTTTAATTGTAGCTGGAATCCCAGTGCTACTAATTATTCTGCAGCCAGATATGGGAACTGTATTTATTATTAGCGCCTCCGTTGTCACGATCATCGCTGTATCTGGAGCGCCATCAAAATGGGTTGCGGGCCTTTTGCTCGTTGCAGTGCTTGGTGCAGTTGTTGCAACTAAAGCGGGAGTTATAAGCGAGTACCAGATCAATCGATTGCAAACATTTGTAAATCCAAATGCAGATACTCAAGGTGCCGGATATCAACTTCGCCAAGCACGAATCACAGTTGGGTCTGGGGGACTAATCGGGACTGGATTATTTAATGGTCCTCAAACCAATGGACGATTTGTTCCTGAACAACAGACAGACTTTATTTTTACAGTTGCAGGTGAAGAGTTAGGCTTTTTGGGAAGCGGTCTGATTCTCATTTTGTATTTCATTATTTTAATGAGGGCCTTTGCAATTGCACGGCGCACCAATGATCCCTTTGGCAGACTGATGACCACTGGCGTTATAGCGTGGTTTGCATTTCAACTCTTTGAAAACATCGGAATGACCTTGGGGCTCATGCCTATGACCGGCGTGCCACTGCCCTTCATCTCATATGGTGGCTCCTCGATGTTTGCCACCTTGATCGGTTTTGGCCTCCTACAGAACGTTCACGCTCGATCTAAGGGCTAAAGTAGGTAATTTCGCCCTCCTCTGCCATACTTAGCCAACAGTTCAGCGCGGCTCGCGAATCCTTCGCGACAAAAGCCCAGCGCGGACAGGTGAAAAAAACCTAAACGGGGATTTTTTAACGAGATAAGCGTTTGAAAAAACGCATAGAGGATTTGGTGCCATGGCGATTGAGCCTAAAACACCGCGCAAGCGTGCGGTGAAGAAAGCTTCTGCTAAAACAGAAGCTCCAGTTACTGAGGTAACGGAAGAAAAGAAAGCCCCCCGTAAAAAAGCAGCAGCTATTCCTGTTGCAATCTTTCAAGCAGCACCTGAAAAGCCTGCTGCCAAGAAAGAGGTAGCAGATGCAAAGCCGCGCAAGAAGGCTGCTGCTAAAAAGGATGCACCTGAAGTTTCAGAAAAGCCGGCCGTGTCTGCAGAGTCAGACTCTGGTGATTCTGAAGAGCGCGCAAACCGTAATCGCCGTCGCCGTCGTGGTGGCCGTGGTCGCCGCAAGCCAGGTGCTGTGGATGCAAACACAGAAAACAATGATGAGAATTCAAGTGAAGAGTCAACAGATGAAGAGTCATCTGAAGGATCAACTTCTACGCGCCGTCGCCGTCGCCGCCGTGCAACAGGTGAAGGTGTAACACCAGGGGAGACCATTGAAGAAGATGGTGTCATTACTGTTGTTAAGGTCCGCGAAAAGCGCGAACGCCCAGTACGTGCCGAGCGCGCAGAGCGTAGTAACAACAACCGTAACCGTC
>JBMOET010000038.1:0-11917 GCA_049314595.1 Candidatus Planktophila sp.
CTTAGAAGGCGGGTGCTCTATCCGACTGAGCTACAGGCGCCTGTAGGGGGTCGTGGATGCTGAGTCTACCGACACATAACGGTAAGGTTTCATCCCATGGCTGAGTTCATTTATACGATGAAAAAGGCGCGTAAAGCGCACGGTGACAAAGTAATTCTCGATGATGTCACGATCATGTTTTATCCCGGCGCCAAGATCGGCGTGGTCGGCCCTAACGGTGCCGGTAAGTCCACCGTCCTTCAAATCATGGCCGGGCTACAGCAGCCATCAAATGGTGAGGCCTATATAACTCCTGGCTACACCGTTGGCATCTTGTTGCAGGAGCCAGTTTTAGATGAGACCAAGAACGTAATCGAGAACGTCAAAGAAGGCGTAGCCGAAACTGTGGCGATGCTCGATCGATTTAACGCAATTAGCGACGAGCTAGGTAATCCCGATGCCGACTACGACAAGTTGTTGGCTGAAATGGGCACTCTGCAAGAGCAGCTCGATCACCGCAATGCGTGGGAGCTTGATTCGCAGCTAGAACAAGCGATGGATGCACTGCGTTGCCCACCACCTGATGCCGATGTCTCAGTTTTATCTGGCGGAGAAAAACGTCGTGTTGCTTTGTGCAAGCTACTTTTACAAGCACCTGATTTACTTTTGCTGGATGAACCTACAAACCACTTAGATGCTGAATCTGTTTTGTGGCTCGAGCAGCATCTCAATAAATATCACGGCGCAGTTGTTGCGATTACGCACGATAGATATTTCTTGGACAATGTTGCACAGTGGATTCTTGAACTCGACCGTGGTCGTGCTTATCCATATGAAGGTAACTACACAACATATTTAGAAACTAAGTCGGCACGTTTAAAGATTGAAGGCCAGAAAGATGCCAAGCGCGCTAAGCGTTTGACTGAAGAACTCGAATGGGTTCGACAAAACGCTAAAGGCCGTCAAGTTAAATCTAAGGCCCGTCTTGCACGTTATGAAGAAATGGCCGCTGAAGCCGACAAGATGCGCAAGTTGGACTTTGAAGAGATTCAGATTCCACCTGGCCCGCGCCTTGGAAATGTTGTCATTGAAGTTGAACACCTCAGTAAGGGCTTTGGCGATCGCGTATTAATTGACGATCTTTCATTCACGCTTCCGCGCAACGGAATCGTTGGAATTATTGGCCCTAACGGTGCCGGCAAGACAACGCTCTTTAAGACATTAATGGGCTTGGAAACTCCCGATTCCGGCAATGTAAAAATCGGAGAGACGGTCAAGATTTCCTACGTCGACCAGTCTCGTGGAGGCATCGATCCCAAGAAAACTCTGTGGGAAGTTGTATCTGATGGCCTTGATTTCATTAAGGTCGGAATGGTTGAGATGCCATCGCGCGCATATGTATCGTGCTTTGGTTTTAAAGGCCCAGATCAGCAAAAACCAGCAGGAATTTTATCTGGCGGAGAACGTAACCGCTTGAACTTAGCGTTAACGCTCAAGCAAGGCGGAAATCTTCTTCTACTCGATGAGCCAACGAACGACTTAGATGTTGAAACGTTGGGTTCATTAGAAAACGCGCTTCTGGAGTTTCCAGGATGCGCCGTAGTGATCTCTCACGATCGTTGGTTCCTTGACCGAGTTGCCACCCACATTTTGGCATATGAAGGCGACTCAAAGTGGTTCTGGTTTGAAGGAAACTTCCAGAGCTATGAGGAAAACAAGATTCAACGATTAGGTGCCGATGCAGCTCGTCCGCATCGTGTGACATATAGAAAGTTGACCCGCTAATGAAGTACACGAATAAGCAGTATGTGCGTTGGGATGATTTGGATGCAATGGCCCACGTCAACAATGCCAAGTACTTAACTTATGCGCAAGAGGCCCGCTTTGCGATGCTCGGTAGCTTTAATATGGTCGTTGCGCGTGCTGAGGTCGATTTTAAAGCACCAATAAGCGAAGGTAATTTCTTTGTAGATGTTAACTGTTGGGTTGAATCGATTGGTACCTCATCTTTTACAATGGCCTATGAAATATCTAGCAATGGAATACTTTATGCTCGACTTAAGAGCGTGCAAGTTTCGGTGAGCGAGGATACGAAGAGCTCGAGGCCACTCTCTGATGCTCAACGTGAAACCCTTATCAAGTTTTTAGAGACGGAGTAAGAATGTCACAGTTAGCATCACGCGCAGAGCGTCCTTGGTGGAGAGATGCAGTTACGTATCAAATTTATATTCGCTCTTTTGCTGATTCAAATGGCGACGGCATCGGCGATGTCGAAGGCATTCGCTCACGTCTTCCATATCTAAAGAAGCTGGGTATCGATGCCATCTGGATTACACCGTGGTATCCATCGCCGCAGCATGATCACGGTTACGACGTCGCTAATTACATGGATATCGAGCCTGATTACGGCACTCTGGCCCAGGCCGAGCAGTTAATTAAAGAGGCGCATGAGTTTGGGATTAAGTTCATCGTAGACATCGTTCCTAATCACACATCCAGTGATCACGAATGGTTCCAAGCCGCCCTCAATGCCGCGCCGGGTTCACTCGAGCGCGATCGCTATATTTTCCGCGATGGAAAAGGTCCAAACGGGGACTTGCCACCTAATAACTGGGAGGCCGTCTTTGGCGGTTGTGCCTGGCAACGAATCACAGAGGCCGACGGAAAGTTAGGCCAGTGGTACTTACACATTTTCGCCGTTGAGCAGCCAGATCTAAATTGGGAGAACCCAGAAGTTGTTTCGCATTTAGAAGATGTCTTAAAGTTTTGGTTAGATCGTGGCGTCGATGGTTTCCGCATCGATGTAGCTCATGGAATGTTTAAGGAAGAAGGTCTTCCAGATATTCAGAAAGATCCAGCTGCCGAAATGCTTGGAACTGAACATAAGCCTTTCTGGGATCAAGAAGGCGTTCATGATATTTATCGTTCTTGGCGCAAAATCTTTGATTCATATCCTGGAGATCGTATGGCTGTTGCCGAAGCATGGGTTAGTCCCGCAGAGCGCATTGCCCGCTATGTTCGACACGATGAACTTCAAAACTCTTTTAACTTCGAGATGCTTACATCCTTATGGAAAGCAGAACAGATTCGCACAAAGATTGATAACTCAATTAGTGCACTACAAGAAGTTGGCGCACCAACATCATGGGTGTTCAATAATCACGATGTAGTACGTTCGGTTGACCGCTTAGATCTTGGTCTGACTAACCACGGCGATACAACGTTCTCGCGCCAAGGAGATCCAGCTAAGTTCAATATCGCTCGTGGAACATTACGTGCGCGCAGTGCAGCGTTAATGATGTTGGCATTACCTGGCGGTGCATATATGTATCAGGGCGAAGAGTTAGCGCTGCCAGAGGTTCGCGATATTCCTGAGGATCGTTTAACAGATCCACGGTGGAAGATGAGCGGTTACACAGATCGCGGCCGCGATGGTTGTCGCGTTCCACTGCCATGGTCATCTGATCCGGCTGGGGCCTTTGGATTCTCTACCAACGCCGCCTTAACAATTGATCAAGCATGGTTGCCACAATCGCCATGGTGGGGCAAATTTTCCGCTGATTCACAAGAGGGCGTTGAGGATTCAACGTTAACTATGTACCAAGAAGCGCTAGCGATTCGCAAAGCAGAGCAAGGCTTAGGCGATGGGCCAATGGAGTGGATTGAAGCGGGTAAAGATGTTGTTGCCTTTGAACGCCCAGGAGATTTTGCATGTTACATAAATCTTGGCGCACCAATTAAGCTTCCATCTAATTCGCAGATTTTAATAAGCAGTGGTCCGGTTCAAGGACATACTCTGCCAACTGATACCGCAGTCTGGGTTAGATTGATTAACTAATGCCAAATACGCAGCTACAGCACAGAGTTGTGCGCACGCTTGCATCGGCCCAGGTACTCAATGGCGTTGGTGTAGCTGGCACTGTAGCTGCTGGCTCTTTGTTAGTTTCATCAATTACCGATTCTGAAACTCTGGCTGGCTTAGCACAAACAAGTGCGGTCTTAGGCGCAGCAGCTTTGGCACTTCCACTGGCACGCTTAACCGCTAAAGGCGGACGACGTTTAGCGCTTTCAGTTGGATATTCATCAGGAGTTTTGGGATCTATCTTTGCAATTGTTGGTGGATCACACCGCAACCTATTTTTTATGTTGCTCGGAACATTTCTGGTGGGTGCTGCATCGGCCGCAGGTTATCAAGCTCGTTTTGCCGCCATTGATTTAGCCACTAAGGAAAGCCGCGCAAAACAGCTTTCATTCGTGGTGTGGGGCTCAACAGTTGGCGCAGTTGCTGGTCCAAATTTAATGGATCCCTCTGGAAACTTAGCTGAGCGCTTGAACTTACCGCGCTTAGTTGGCCCGTACTTAATTTCAGCTGCAACATTGTTTCTTGCAATGGTTGTTATCCAGATTTTCTTACGTCCAGATCCATATTTAACTGCCGAAAAACAGGCATCAGTGAAGCAGCACAAAGGTTCGACTAAAAAAGCTTTGACACATATTCGTTCCAACCCACAGGCGCTCTTTGCTATCTCTGCGATAGCTATTGGCCATGTTGCAATGGTGTCGGTGATGGTAATGACGCCGATTCACATGAAGCATGTTGATGTCTCTTTACGCATTATTGGTTTTGTCATCAGCGTGCACGTGCTTGGTATGTATGCTTTTTCACCAATCATTGGTTCGCTCAGTGATCGTTTAGGACGAGTACGAGTTATTCAAATTGGCTTGGTAATTCTCTTGCTCTCCACAATTGTTTCGGGTACTGCTGCAGCCAGCAACGCCTATCAAATAGGGGTTGGGTTATTTCTCTTAGGCCTTGGTTGGTCGTGCACACTCATTGGTGGCTCAGCGTACTTATCTGAGTCGGTTTCATTGGAGATGCGCCCTGCATCGCAAGGTGCCAGTGACTTAGTGATGAACCTTGCCGGTGCCGGCGGTGGAGCTTTAGCTGGGGTAATCATCGGAACGTTAAGTTACGGATGGCTCTGTTTATTTGCCGCAATCCCGGTAATTATCTTGGCTTATCTATCGAGGAAAATTGGCCTCAGTGTCGACTAGATCCAAGTTACACCCAGCTTGGATCGCTGCAATAGTTACCTTTTTTACGTTAGTTGCAACTGCAGGTTTTAGATCAGCACCCTCCGTATTAATAATTCCCCTAGAAGATGCCTTTGGTTGGAGCCGCGATCAAATTTCATTAGCGGTGTCAGTTAATGTGTTGCTCTATGGCTTAACTGCCCCGTTTGCAGCCGCGCTCATGGAGCGTTTTACAGTACGAAAAGTTGTAATGGCGGCGCTAACCACCGTTAGCACGGGTGCTTTCTTAACTACTCAAATCAATGCACCATGGCAGCTAGTTGCAACGTGGGGATTCATCGTTGGTATCGGGACGGGCTCTATGGCCTTGGTCTTTGCAGCAACAGTGGCTAACCGATGGTTTGTTAAACGGCGTGGAATTGTTATTGGTGGATTAACTGCGGCGGCTGCAATGGGTCAGTTGATCTTTTTGCCAGGTCTGACACGTCTGTCAGATCTATATGGTTGGAAATCTATCGGTCTGGCAATTGGTAGCGCTTCGTTATTTATGGTTCCAATGATTTATATTTTCTTACGCGAAAAACCTGCCGACCTAGGTTTGTTGCCATACGGTGCACCAGCTGATTGGCAGCCACCAGTTAAATCCCACATGAATGCAGCAAAATTAGCTTTAGTCACATTGAAAGAGGCCAGTGCGCATAAAGATTTTTGGTATTTGAGCGGTTCATTTTTCGTATGTGGACTATCTACCAGCGGATTGATTGGAACTCACTTTATTCCGGCAGCTCATGATCATGGAATGGGACAAGTAGTTGCCGCATCACTTCTAGCTCTCGTTGGTGTCTTCGATGTCATAGGTACATTGTTTTCGGGCTGGCTTACAGATAAGTACGACCCCCGTAAACTCCTATTCTTCTATTACGGGCTACGTGGATTATCGTTGTTCTTGCTTCCATCAATCTTATTTTCAACGATGCACCCATCGACCTTGGTATTCATTATTTTCTATGGCCTGGATTGGGTAGCAACCGTGCCGCCAACAGTGATGTTATGCCGCACGATTTTGGGTCCTGATCGTGGCACGGTTATTTATGGCTGGGTATTTGCCGCTCATCAGATTGGTGGCTCGATAGCTGCATTAGGAGCTGCAATTATCCGAGTTAAATTTGGCGACTATGCAGCAGCGTTTTATGTGAGTGGTGCCTTTTGTTTGGTGACTAGTTACTTTGTTTTGCAGATCGCTAAGGGCAAGGACACGGCTAGTCTTAGCGTATGAGTACGTTCTATGAAGAAGTTGGCGGAGAAGAGTTCTTTAGCAATTTAGTCTCGCAGTTTTATGCCCATGTTGCTACAGATCCAATTCTGCGTCCCATGTACCCAGATTCAGATATGAAAGGCGCCGCTGAGCGTCTGCAAATGTTCCTAGAACAATACTGGGGCGGGCCAACGACGTATCAAGAAAATCGTGGTCATCCACGCTTGCGTATGCGTCATGCAGGATTTCATATTAATGCAGCTGCTCGCGATGCTTGGTTAAATGCAATGCACACAGTTGTTGGTGGAATTGAAATGGATGCCACCCACCGTGCACAGTTGTGGAGCTATTTAGAGATGGCAGCAGATTCGATGGTCAATCAACCAGATTGAGATTGGTTTCCAACTTTTAAGATTTCACCATTGCGTAGATACCAAAGGGTTCCCGCTTTATCGCGAACAGTGGTTACGCGAAGTCCAACTTTTTCTACGACGCCTTCAATCTCCAGAACGTCCACGCTGTCGCCGACACCATATTGATCTTCGATCAGCATAAAGATTCCAGATAAAATATCGCGAACTAAAGTCTGAGCACCAAGGCCAAGTGCAACGCCAAGGATTCCAGCTGATGCAATGAGTGGCCCTAAATTAAATCCAAATTCGCCCAGCACCATTGCCGATGCAACGATCCAAATACCTGTTTTCAGCGTTGCAGCTAAGACTCCACCAATCGTGCGTGCGCGCTCTTTTTGACGGGCCACAATATTGCGTGGTCCCGGAACTAAATCGGCAGTTGCTAATCGGTTCATCGCTCGGTGAATTGCTCGGCCACCAAAGCTCTGGGCCAACACGGCCGTGAGAAGGATGATGAAGACTCGCAAAGGGGTCCCGCTGACCCAATCGATGAAGGTTTGTGCTGTATCGCTCATAGTGGGTATGACTGTAGCCAAATCTTTACCCAAATACCGCTTTGAAATACCCGTAACAGAGCGTGTTGTAGTGCAAGATAAACCAATCGGCGCAGGCCATGCGCCAGATCGGGAGCGATTATGTCGCGCACACTAGTTCTTAATGCCACCTATGAACCTTTGGGTGTCATAACAGAGCGCCGCGCCTTGATCCTTGTCCTAAACCACCGGGCCACAATGATTGAAGAGTCTGGCGCGGTTGTACATTTTTCTGGCGGTCATATGGATCTGCCATCTGTAATTCGCCTTAACAAATTTGTTCGTATTCCTTATCGCCATGCCGTGCCGTTGTCGCGTCGGGCAATCTTTGCCCGCGATGGTGGTCGGTGTGTGTACTGCACGGCTCCTGCTACATCGATCGATCACGTTATTCCGCGCAGTCGTGGGGGCGGTCACAATTGGGAGAATGTGGTTTCGGCCTGCCATAAGTGCAATCACCTGAAGGCCGATAAGCAGCTCAAGGAGATTGGGTGGAGGCTGCGCCAGTTGCCTCGCGAACCCGTGGGGGCTGCATGGCGAATACTTGGTACAGGGCGAACTGATGAACGCTGGTTGCATTACTTACAGCCATTTGGTGTGGCAGCGGCAACGGCATAAGTAAATTACACTGCACACATGAATTTTATTATGTCGGCCGTTGAAGATGGCACAGTTGCTGGTCCAGGACTTAGCGCCATTGAAACCGTTATAACTTTTATTTTGATTCCAATTGCACTCTTTGCAGTAATTGCCGTGCTTTCGTGGGCAGTGAGTGCACCACGAAAAGCATCGACAACGTCTTCAATTACAACTATTGATTAATTACTACCTTGAACTTTCAAGGCGCGCAATAAACCATCGCGGGCTTCGATAACTAACTTACGCAAAACCGTCGGTGCATCTTTGCCAACAGTGTCTAGCCAGGCAGTGGTCTTATCAACTGTTGATTGCGACAAAACCCACGTTGGATAAAGTCCAGTAACGACTTTGCTTGCTCCCTCGTAAGATTTAGAATCCCAGACGGCAATGATTGAATCAAAGTATCGATCCACGTATAAGGCCAACAGTTCACGCTGAATTGGTCGTTGGAATCCAACTACAAGGGCCGAGCGCACTGAGGTCTGAATATCCTCGTTGATAATCTTGTTCCAGGCGTAGTCCTTGGCCATAGTTGACGGGTTTGCAGCAACTGCAGTTTCGTGGAAACAGTTACCACTAGTGGTGTTATCTCGCGATAGTTCGGCATCGAGCTCTTCCTTGGTGATGGCATCGCGCTCGGACAAAGCGATGATGAAGAACCAGCGCTGATCTGCGTCGATGATAAAGCCAGGGGCCGAACCATTGAGAAGTCCGCGCACGGCGCTGATGTGTTCGGCGGTTACTGCATTTTGAGCAAATGCTCGTGCAAACAACATCTGCAAGTCACTGCCAGGTGCAGAGTCCCTTGTAAGGACGTCCAAACCATTTGCAATCTTGAGGCGCATTAAATCGCGCACATTATCTGGCGTGTATGCCTCAACCGATGTGTACATCTGCGTTAACACAATATTGACAACAGCATCGTCGTTCTCGCCTAGCAGCCCGGCGAAAGCGATATCTAGGAAGTCAGATGATGAAATCTGCCCATCGCGGTGCATATCCCACACTGCAGCCCAACATAGGGCACGAGTTAATGGATCTGCGATTTTGCCAAGGTGTGTTTTAAGTGTCGCCAATGAGCGAGCATCAAAGCGCAGTTTTGCATACGATAAATCGCGATCATTGATCAACAATAAATCAGCAACTTTTTGTCCTGCAAGTTCTGCAACAACAGTTAATGCGCCAGCAACATCGAGCTCCACTGAAGTGCGCAGCTTGATTGAATCGCCATCGATGTCATAAAGACCAACTGCCAATCGGTGTGGACGTAGCTGCGTTGAGCCTGCAGGAATAAGTGGTGCTTCTTGTTTAATTGCAACTGATGAATAAGTATCGCCATCGATTACAAGTTCAGGACGCAGAGTATTTACTCCGGCAGTTTGCAGCCATGTCGCTGCCCATGAATCGAGTGAGCGACCACTGGCTGCCTCTAGCTGGTCAAAGAGATCCTTCAGTGTGGTGTTTTGCCATGCGTGCTTGGCAAAGTACTTTTGAAGGCCACTAATAAAATTCTCTCGGCCAACGTGTGCAACAAGCTGCTGCAACACTGATGCTCCCTTGGCATATGTAATGCCATCGAAGTTAGCGTTAACTGCCTCTATATCGACCATGTCGGCGACGATTGGGTGCGTTGAGATTAATTGATCTTGGCGATAAGCCCAGTTCTTTCGCTCGCTGTTAAAGCCAGCCCAGCCACCTGTAAATCGAGTGCCTTCAACCATCGCAAGATAGGCCATGAACTCGGCAAATGATTCATTAAGCCATAGATCATCCCACCATGACATTGTTACTAGGTCACCGAACCACATATGCGCCATCTCGTGCAAAATTACATTGGCGCGAGACATATACATTTTTTCTGGCATGTGGCTGCGAAAAACAAGCAAGTCTTCACGGAAAGTTACTGCGCCTGCGTTCTCCATGGCGCCAAAGTTAAAGTCAACAACTGCAATCTGATCGTATTTTTCAAATGGGTAGGCAAGACCAAATGTCTTTTCGAAGTAATCAAAGCCCTGCTTGGTCAGTAAGAAAATATCTTCTGGATCTAGATACTGTGCCATCGATTTGCGACAGTAGATTCCAAGCGGCACATCTTTTGTACCTTTGTAAACATCGTGAACATGAGAATATGGGCCTGCAATTAGTGCCGCTAAGTACATTGGGATTCGTGGAGTTGCAGCAAACTTCCAGGTCGCCTTATCGGCCGTAACCTCTTTGCCAATCTGCGTGTTATTTGAAATCGCTTCCCAGTGGCCGGGAGTAGTAACCGTTAAAGCAAAAGTTGCCTTTAGGGATGGCTGATCAAAGCAAGGGAACATATGGCGTATGTATGCGGTCTCACCTTGTGAATATAAGTAGATCTCATTATCGGATGGATCAACTGAACGCTGAAGGCCTTCTCCGGACTTTGAATAAATAGCATCGATTTCGATAGTTAATTCATTCTCGGCGGCAAGATTCTTTAAGTACACACTTTCGCCATCGAAGTCGGTTGTATCGACTGGGAAGCCATTAAGCGTCGCTGAGATAATTGAGCGACCGCAGGCATCGATAAAGGTGGAATATCCCGGGGTATTGCATGAAAATTTAACGACTGACTTTGAATAAAAGGTCTCTGCACCAGTTGTGACATCTAGGGTGATGTCATAGCTGTGAACGACTAGATGGTCAGCACGCTCTTTGGCTTCGATGCGAGATATGTTGATTCCTGGCACGGTAGAACTCCCTTTTGTAGGTATCAATCCAACCATGACATTCTTGCCCCATGGAACGCCCCTCAATTCGCAGCTACAGCATTCGTGGGACGCGCATCACAGAGGCACAACGTGCGGCTAAGAAAAGCCTGCAGGAAGTCCATGGAATCGCAGTTGCTGCCGAGAAGTTAGATCTGCAGGAGATTTTTCCGCAAGCCACCAAAATAATTATGGAGATCGGTTTTGGCATGGGGGAGGCCACAGCAATCATCGCAATGAACTCACCGGAAAACGGATACTTAGCCGTTGACCTACATCCACCTGGAATCGGTAAGTTGCTCTCTAGAATTCAAGAGCAGAGAATTACCAATGTTAAAGTTATTGAAGATGATGTCCATGTTGTGCTGCCTTACATGATCAATGATGAATCCCTCGATGGCGTGCACCTATATTTTCCAGACCCCTGGCCAAAAGTAAAGCACCACAAGCGCCGAATAGTTAATACGGGATTTTTAGAATTAGTTGCATCAAAGTTAAAGCCAGGCGGATATTTTCATCTAGCAACCGACTGGGTTCCCTATGCAGAATCTATGGAGAATGTTTTTAAGAGTTCAACCCAATTTAGCGGTGGCGTAATTTCTAAACCAGATTGGCGACCAGTGACTAGATTTGAAGGGCAAGGGATCGATAAAGATCACCGAGTTACTGATCTGCTTTATCTTCGTAAGTAGAAATCTTGTTGATGCGTCGAATATGACGCTCATCGTTGCTAAATGGCGTTTCAATAAACGCATCGATTATCGCTTTGCACTCATCAATTGAGTGCATCCGACCACCGATTCCAACTACATTTGCATTGTTATGCTCTTTTGCAAGCTTTGCAGTCTCAACGCTCCATGCAAGTGCAGCACGCACACCTTTAACTTTATTTGCGGCAATCTGTTCGCCATTTCCAGAGCCACCTAAAACAATGCCAAGTGAAGTTGGATCTGCAACAGTTGCAGCAGCGGCCGGGATACAAAAATCCGGGTAGTCATCTAAAGCATCATATTGAAGCGGGCCATGGTCTGTAACGCTGTGGCCTTTGGATTCAAGATATTCAACCAGCGCGCCTTTTAGCTCCAGCCCTGCATGATCGCTGCCGATGTGAATTCTCATGAGCGCATTGTGCCATTAAGTGCAATAAGAAAACCCGCCACGTGATTGCTCACGTGGCGGGTTTCACCCTTAGGAGGTTATATATGAAACAAGGTCTTACTTATTAGTGCTTCTTTCCCATTCCACCGTCCATATGTCCTGGACCGCCCTTACCCATACCTGGACCCATTGCTCCACGAACTGCATCAACTTCAGCAGTTACATGTGCAGTAA
>JBMOET010000039.1:0-11908 GCA_049314595.1 Candidatus Planktophila sp.
AAACGAAGTGCATCTTCGTATGTAACGGTATCTAACGTCATAGTTGAAAGAAGTGATGCCGTCTTAGCTTTTGGTGCATCGGACTTTTTGCGCTTCTTCTTACCCGATGCAGTCAGCTCTGGTTCAACAACTGGAAGAACTTCGGTGATGTATGGACCAAAGCGCCCACTCTTAGCAATGATTGGCAAATTAGTTGCTGGATCGATTCCAAGTTCGCGCTCACCCGAAGGTGCCTCTAATAGTTCAATTGCCTTAGCTAACGTTAGCTCGTCAGGTGCAAGTGACTCTGGAATATTTGCGAGCTTGCGCTCTTCATCGGGCAGGTTTTGTTGAAGATAAGCACCATAACGACCAACACGGATTTCAATTGTGTCCGATAAGTTCATGGTGTTAGTTGCACGTGCATCGATAACACCAAGATCGGCTGATAATTCGTTAAGTCCAGGCTGACCATCGACACCGTAGAAGAAATCACGCAGCCAATCCACACGTCCGGCTTCACCGGCGGCGATCTTGTCTAGATCTTCTTCCATACTGGCGGTGAATTCGTAATCAACCAACTTCGTAAAGTGGGTTTCAAGCAAGCCCGTCACTGAAAAGGCCAGGAAAGTTGGCACCAACGCACGGCCGCGCTTATACACATAGCCGCGATCTTGAATCGTTTGAATAATTGATGCAAATGTTGATGGTCGGCCAATGCCGAGCTCTTCTAACTTCTTGACCAACGTTGGCTCGGTATAACGAGCAGGTGGCTTGGTCTCATGGCCTTCACATGTGTATTCATTGACTTTAACTGATTGACCCAGCGTCATTGCCGGTAAGCGCTTGTCTTCGGTCTCTTCATCCTTGTTATCGTCGGTAACAATCTCATCGTAGGCGGCAAGAAAACCAGGGAAAGTAATGACCGAACCATTGGCGCGGAAAATCGTTGCCTTGCCATCATTTGTTTGGGCATCAAAGTCAACGCGCATCTGCAACTTCTTGGCATCGGCCATTTGAGATGCCACGGTGCGCTTCCAAATTAAGTCATATAGGGCAAACTCATCGCGTGAAAGCTCTGGTGCAAGTTCACCTGGAGTCTTAAAGCTTTCACCAGCTGGACGAATCGCTTCGTGTGCCTCTTGTGCATTCTTTGTTTTACCAAGATATGTTCGCGGTGCATCGGCAACGTGATCGGCGCCGTATAAAGACTTTGCAGCCTTGCGCGCAGCATCAATTGCTTGTGCAGATAAGTTAACGCTATCGGTACGCATATACGTGATGTATCCATTTTCGTATAAACGCTGCGCAATACGCATTGTGATCTGTGCGCCCCATCCAAGTCGACTGCCTGCATCTTGCTGCATCGTCGAAGTTGTAAATGGTGGTTTTGGACGCTCGGTCCGTGGGCTTTCCTCCATCGACTTAACAGTTAATGGTGTGGCTTTTAAGCTTTCCACTAAACCGCGTGCGCCGGCTTCATCTAGCAGAAGAATATTTGCTAGAGACTTTTCTTTTACTGCACCGTCGGCGCCAAAGTCACTTGTTGCTGCAACGCGCTTGCCTTCAACCTCAAGCAGGCGTGCGTTAAAGCCCAAGGCTGTCACTGCAGCTAAATCCCACCAGGCCGATGAAATAAAGGCCATACGTTCGCGCTCTTTTTCAACGATCAAACGTGTAGCAACTGATTGCACGCGGCCGGCTGAGATACGTGGCATAACTTTTTTCCACAAAACTGGAGATAAGCGATACCCAAATAAACGATCGAGAACACGACGAGTTTCTTGAGCATCGATTAAGTGGTAATCCAAGTCGCGCGTATTTTCTACCGCTTCTAAAATCGCCTCTTTAGTAATCTCGTTAAAGACCATTCGCTTAATAGGAACTTTTGGTTGCAGAACCTCTACTAAGTGCCAGGCAATCGCTTCACCTTCGCGGTCTTCATCTGTTGCCAGAATCAACTCTTCGGCGTTTTTCATCAAGGCCTGTAGTTCGGCCACTTTTGCGCGCTTGTCGGGGTTAATGACATACAAAGGGGCGAAGTCATTTTCGATATCTACGCCCTCTTTGGCCCAGGCAATTTTTTTGTATTCTTTTGGAATATCAGCTGCCCGCTGAGGAAGGTCGCGAATATGGCCGACGCTAGCCTCGACAACGTAACCGTCGCCGAGGTAGCCGCCAATTTTTCTGGCCTTAGCTGGTGATTCAACGATCACCAGCTTGATCAGGTCAGTTTTCGCTTTAGCCATAGGGGGAAGTGTGCGAACTGAATTAGTTCAGAATCGCAGTTGCTTGACGACGGTTGCGAATCAACGCAGCGATGATGACAAGGGTTGCACCCACGCCAATCAATGTGCTGGTTGTTGTGCTTCCGCCGAGGGCTAGAGAAACGATTGCTGGAGTAATTAATAGACCAACCAAGTTCATTACCTTGATTAATGGGTTAATTGCAGGACCAGCTGTGTCTTTGAATGGATCTCCGACAGTGTCACCAATGATTGTTGCAGCGTGTGCATCAGAGTTCTTTCCACCATGATGTCCATCTTCAACCATCTTCTTTGCGTTATCCCAAGCTCCGCCTGAGTTCGAAAGGAAGACTGCCATCAGAGTTCCAGTGCCGATTGCACCGGCAAGATATGCACCAAGTGCACCAACACCTAGACCGAAGCCAACTGCGATAGGAGCCATAACTGCAAGCAAACCTGGCGTTGCAAGTTCACGTAGTGAGTCGCGAGTACAGATATCAACCACACGACCGTAGTCAGGCTTCTCAGTGTAATTCATGATTCCTGGGTGCTCAATGAACTGCTTGCGAACCTCAACAACAACTGCGCCAGCTGCTCGAGATACTGCATTAACTGCAAGGCCTGAGAACAAGAACACAACTGCTGCGCCGATAATTAAACCGACCAAGTTGCGTGGATTAGCAACATCTAGAACACCTTGATATTGAAGTGCAAGATCTGCTGCACTTTGTCCAGCATCTACAACAGCCTGCTTGATTGCATCGGTGAATGCACCGAACAAAGCAGTAGCTGCAAGGACTGCAGTTGCAATTGCAATTCCCTTAGTGATCGCCTTAGTTGTATTACCAACGGCATCTAGTGATGTAAGAATCTTTGAACCTTCGCCCTCAACATCGCCAGACATTTCAGCGATACCTTGTGCGTTATCTGAAATCGGACCAAATGTATCCATGGCAACGATTACGCCAACAGTTGTTAGTAAACCGGTTCCAGCTAATGCAATTGCAAGAAGTGAAAGAACAATACTTCCGCCACCTAGCAAGAATGCGCCGAATACAGCCGATGCGATCAAGATTGCTGAATAGACAGCTGACTCGAAACCTACTGAAATACCAGCCAAAATTACGGTTGCGGCACCTGTTTCAGATGAAGCGGCAACATCATTTACTGGACGCTTGCCAGTCTCAGTGAAGTAACCAGTAAGTACCTGGATTGCTGCAGCTAATGAGATACCGATTAATACCGCACCGATTGCTAGAACGCGTGGATTTGTATTACCTGCTGCTGCAACTGCCTCTGGAGTAAGACCAGTAAGAAGTTTGAAATCTGATGGCAAGTAAGTAAATGTTGCGAGCGCTGTTAAGCCAGCGCTGATGATTGCTGACATAAAGAATGAACGGTTGATTGCAGTCATTGCCGACTTATCAGTGCTGCGAAGCTTAGTTAAGAAGATTCCGATAACTGCAGTGACGGTTCCAATTGCTGGAACGATCAATGGATAAATAAGTCCGGCATCACCGAAAGCGGCTTTACCAAGAATGAGCGCTGCAACAAGAGTTACGGCATATGACTCGAATAAGTCTGCGGCCATACCGGCGCAGTCACCAACGTTGTCACCAACGTTGTCGGCGATTGTTGCCGCGTTACGAGGGTCATCTTCTGGAATATTTTTTTCAACTTTACCAACTAGGTCGGCTCCAACATCGGCCGCCTTTGTAAAGATTCCGCCGCCGACTCGCATAAACATCGCGAGCATCGCTGCGCCGAAACCAAAGCCTTCAAGAACAGATGGCGCATTTTCACGGTAGATAATTACAACAAGTGATGCACCGATAAGTCCAAGGCCCACAGTGGTCATACCGACGACGCCACCTGTACGGAATGCGATTTGAACGGCCTTCTGGCCATCCTTATTGCGAGCTGCATCGGCGACGCGAACATTTGCGCGTACCGCTAGCCACATACCGTTATATCCAACCAGTGCAGAAAATGCTGCGCCGATGAGGAAGAAGATTGAACGGCCGATACGAATTTCAGCATCTCCGGGAAGTGCAAACAAGAGCACAAAAACAATCGCTACGAAATAGGAAAGTGTGCGGAACTGGCGAGATAAGAACGCCGCGGCTCCTTCTTGGACCGCCTCTGCGATTTCGCGCATCTTGGCAGTGCCATCGCTGGCCGCCAAAACCTGGGCGCGTAGTGCATAGGCAACACCTAGGGCACCTAGCGAAATCGCTAGGACAAGGTATACATATGTCAGATTTGATCCGGTTACTTGCACGAGTGATACCGCGCTTGAAGCTCGCATAGGTTCTCCTCCATTGGAGAGTCAGGGGTCGTACTGACCCGATGAACTCGTGAAGTGTAGAGGCCATAACCCCTGTTAGTGCAAATTTATACTTATCTATTGTCCCAACCAACCGATTTTGGTCATCTGGCAGGGGTTCCGCCCCAGCCAGATCAGCTCGCTTATTTCTTCTTTGGCCCTAATGGGTAGGCTCCTCCAATGAACCTCTTCGATGCACACTCCATCATCGCCGACCTTGGCTTGATCGGGGTTCTCTCAATTATCTTTGCCGAAACCGGGTTACTCATTGGTTTGGCCTTCCCGGGCGACTCTCTTCTCTTTCTTGCCGGTGTTGCCGCATCTGGTTCAGGGGCTGCCATCTTAGGCGGAGCCCATCTTTCAACTGCCGGCCTATTTCTTTTATCCCCTGTCGCAGCAATCGGCGGCGCGCAAGTTGGGCACTGGTTTGGGCATAAATACGGGCGATCTTTATTTGATAAGCCCGATGGCCGCGTTTTTAATCATCAAAAAGTTGTTGCAACTGAAAAGTGGCTCACTAAATACGGTACTGGCAGAGCGATCATTCTCGCGCGCTTTGTTCCATTTATTCGCACTCTGTTAAATCCTATGTGCGGCATTGTTGGTGTTCCAGCAAAAGTATTTTTTAAATGGAATTTGATCGGCGGGATCATTTGGACTCAACTAGTAATTGGTCTCGGTTTTATCATTGGTGAAAAACTAAAGGGTTCGGTCGACAAGTATTTGCTGCCAGTAGTTGCAGTAATTGTTGTTGCTAGTTTGGTGCCAGTGCTGATTGAACTATTTAGAGAGTGGCAGACCAAGAAGCATCATAAGTAAGTTGTTAGAGACCTAAATCAGCTAACTGGTAAGCCGCACGGTATTCATAACCCGCCTCTTTGATCTTTGGCGCAGCACCGCGTTCAACAATTACTGCAACACCAACGACAATTGCTCCGGCCTCAATGAGTGCATCAACTGCCGCTAATACCGAACCGCCTGTTGTTGATGTGTCTTCAACAGCTAACACCCGCTTGCCTTTAACATCTGGACCTTCAATTCGACGTTGCAAGCCATGTGCTTTTTCAGCTTTGCGCACGACAAATGAATCAATCTTCTTTCCTTGCGCAGCTGCAACGTGCATCATCGCCGTTGCAACTGGGTCAGCTCCAAGTGTTAATCCACCCACTGCTTCATAATCTAAATCTTTGGTGAGTTCGAGCATGACTTCACCGACCAATGGTGCTGCTTCATGATCTAGGGTTACTCGGCGCAGATCTACGTAATAATCAGCCTCTTTGCCCGAGGACAAGATGACTTTGCCGTGTACAACGGCCTTATTAACGATCTGATTCTTTAGCGCATCACGTGAACTCATGCCGGCGAGCCTACTATCTAGACTCCAACAGTTCTAAAGCGTTAGCCTTTGCGACACTATGGCAGCCAAAAAGAAGAAAGTAGCGGCCAAGAGGCCGATTAAAAAGGCTGCTGCGACCAAGCGCACCCTCAATAAAACGATTACTAGTTTGCGCAAAGAGGCTGCAATCTTGGAAGAGTTCGTTGCCACACTTGGTGCAGTCGATGAAGTTCCTTTGACGCGCAAGAGAGTAGTTAAGAAGAGAGCAGTAAAAAAGAAGGTAGTTAAGAAGGCTGCAAAGAAGAGACCCGTAAAGAAGAGGGGCTAACTTTGTGGATTCCTTGTGGGTTACTAGTAATCCACCCATTATTCACGCAATGCTCTTAGAGTGACCACATGAACTTAAAGCGGCTCGAAACGTCACGGCTGTTCCACCGTTTTGGTTTTGGTCCCCGTCCTGGGGAGTATGCCCAAGCAATTAAGAATGGCCTTGATGCAACACGTTCAACTTTATTAACTGTTCCTGCCAATGATGTGGGCGCTGCCCAAGTGATCGAGCCAGCAATAAGTGACCTTGGACAGAGACCTGCACCAAATAGTAAAGAGGTCGTGCCTTTTACGATTGAGGTGCGCTTTCAAAGTCAACAGTTGATTTTATGGTGGTTAGATCGCATGGCATTAAGTGATCATGGGTTGACCGAGCGAATGACATGGTTTTGGCATGGACACTGGGCGACCTCTATTCAAAAATTAAATTACCCGTTTCCGATGTTTAAGCAGAATAGAGTTTTCCGAACACATGCTTTAGGAAGTTTTAATGCGATGACTAAGGCAATGCTCAATGATGGCGCATTACAGTTTTGGTTAGATGGTCAGGACAACACTGCAAAGGCTCCTAATGAAAACTTGGGCCGCGAATTAATGGAGCTCTTTGTTCTTGGAGTAAATCGCTATACCGAAGATGATGTGAAGGCGATTGCGCGGGCGCTTACTGGATATCAAGTCATTCGCAGCAACGGTATTGTCACGATTAATCCAAACCGCAGAGATCAAAATCCCGTGACTTTATTGGGAAAAACAGCGGTATTTAATGGTGATTCGCTGACAGATTTTCTTGTAAGTCGAGATGACTGTGCGCAGTTTATTGCCGAACGTCTTTGGTATCGTTTTATCTCAAGCAGCGAAGATATGCCGAGTAATTTTGCGGCTAAGGCATCTTTTACCGATAGAAGTATCGCGAGTGCTGTTACAGCGATGGCAAACGATCCTGTAATGAGCACCGCGCGCTACTCATTAGTTAAATCACCAGTCGAATGGTTTATCTCAGCGTGCCGTGCTCTTGAATTAACGCCTTCTAAACTAACTACGCCTGGCCAGTTAACAAGCTACCTAGATAAGTTGAGCCAAGTTCCATTTTCTCCTCCTAATGTTGGCGGTTGGCCAGCAGGTGAGGCGTGGTTATCTTCTGCCACTGCTCAGTATCGAATCGCTTTTGCAACATGGTTAATTAAGCAAAGTGATTTAACTGTTATTAAAAACCTCGCACCATCTGCCAGGGTTTCAAAGAGTGCCGATTGGTTAGGCATCCCAGAGTGGAGTACTCGAACACAGAACGCATTGCGGGCATCAATCAATGATCCCGCCCAATTTGTTCTACTTGCTTTATGCAGCCCTGAATACATCGTGAGTGCATAGGAGAATCACATGGACACTTTAAGCCGACGCAAATTTCTAAAACTTACAACCGGAGCCGCTGCAGTTGGCGTGGCATCTAATTTCTTATCGTTAGATCAAATTGCACAAGCCGCTATCGATCGTCCACTAGCCGCTGGTACTCCAATTCTTGTTGTCGTGACTTTGTATGGCGGTAATGATGGATTAAATACGGTAATTCCATACACGGATCCAATTTATTTTTCTTCCCGTCCCGATATCTCATACAAAGCAGAGACTATGTTGCCCCTGGATGCCGAGCTAGCTCTGAACCCAAATATGGCTGGAATTAAAGGGCTTTGGGATCAAAAGAAAGTGGCGATCATCCGTGGAGTGGGATATCCAAAGCCCGATCACTCCCATTTTTCATCCATGGCAAAGTGGCAAAGCGCATCGCCCGAGCGCCATGTGAACAGTGGATGGTTGGGGCGCTGGTTAGATTCACAACCAGAAGATCCGATGTTGGCAATCTCTCTGGGTTCAGTGCTTCCGCCGATGCTTGCAGGCACAAAGATTTCAGGTTCTGCGCTGCCACTTGGTGGTTTGGTTATTCCAAAGGGAGCCCTTGCAACACAGTGCATCCAACTATCTAAAACTGCACGAACAGACTCCAAACTGATGGCTGCTGCTGCAACGTCGATGCGTAACTTATTTAGCGTCTCGACTTCAATTCAACCCATATTGAAACTGCCTGCACCGGTTGCAACGGATCTGCCAACAGTCAATGGCGGCAATGCTGGTGGAGATAGCAATTTGTCGCAACAGTTAGATGTAGTTGCAAAGTTAATCTCAGCTGGAAGCCCTACAAAGGTTTGGTCGGTCTCACTCGGCGGCTTTGATACACATGCCAATGAAGCCAATGCTCAAGCCGAACTCTTAGGAGTTGTATCGACATCGCTCACACGCTTTATGAGCCAGTTGAAATCAACAACGCGCCTCAACGATGTAACTGTGATGGTCTACAGCGAATTCGGCCGACGTGTAAAAGGAAATGCATCTCAAGGTACAGACCATGGCACGGCTGGACCAATGTTTATTATTGGCGAAAAAGTTAAGGGTGGTTTTTATGGAGACCAACCATCGCTTTCTAAGTTAATTGATGGCGATTTAGCTGTAACTAGCGACTTTAGGGATGTATATGCAACGGTATTGGAGTCGGTTTTGAAATCTCCAGCCGAACAAAGCTTAGGCAAGTGGAGCGGTAGAACTAATTTCTTACCTAGCCTTTAGTTATCTTCTTTATAAACGATCACTTCAGTACGGTTGCGGCGCATTAAGCCTTTAGGCGGATTTGCATCAACAAGGGCATCAACTTCAATACGCAGTTGGGCAACTTCAATGGCTAAATTTGCCATTGCAGATTCCAGCTCAATAATTCTCTTAACTCCTGCGTGATTTATTCCTTCGCCTACAAGTTTTTGTACTGCACGCAACAGTGCAATATCCCGCAGTGAATAGCGGCGATCACGACCTTCTGTACGCTTAGGTGAGACTAAGCCTAAGCGATCGTAATGACGCAATGTTTGCGGATGCAGCCCAGAGATTTCTGAAGCAACGGAGATGACGTAAACAGCGGCATCATCAGATGGCAACTCGCTTGCTAACTCTTCGCTCATATTTTTGCCTTATTTACTAAATCAGCTCGAACATCTTCGTGGGCAGTCTCTTGTGCAAATACCTTGAGCGCTTCTAGCGCTTTGCCATCAACACGTTGAGGCACTTGTACATCAACACTAACAAGCAAATCTCCAGTTGTGGAGCCCTTAGTTACACCGCGACCCTTTACGCGCAACGTTCGGCCATTTGATGTGCCTGGTGCAATACGTACAGTTACATCATCACCGCTTAATGTTGGAAACTTTACATCGGCCCCTAATGCGGCTTCGGCAAAAGTAATTGGTAATGTCATAGTGAGATTCTCACCCTTGCGCCCAAAGACTGGGTGCGGCTTAACGTGCAACAGGATGAATAAGTCACCCGGGCCAGCTTCTCCGGGAGCGCCCTTACCTTTAACGCGAATCTTGGCACCATCATTTACGCCTGCTGGAACTCGCGCAGTAATGTTTTGGGCAGCGCCACGATCAGTTGCAAGGCGTAAATCTAAAGTGGTACCGACAATAGATTCACGAAAAGAAATGCTGGCCTCTGTCTGTAAATCCTGGCCTTTGCGTGGACCACGACGTCCGCCGCCAAAGAGATTTGCAAAGATATCTTGGGGATTTCCGCCGCCAAACATGTCATTGAAATCGCCGCCCTGTTGGCCACCACCCATAGGTGCGCGAAAACCGCCACGCTCGTACAGTGATCTTGCTTCATCGTATTCAGCGCGCTTTTTAGTATCGGAGAGAATTTCGTAGGCCTCAGAAATACCCTTGAACTTTTCTTCTTTGACTGAATCGCCCTTGTTTTTATCAGGGTGAAGTTCGCGCGCCAAAGCACGGTACTTCTTTTTGATTTCATCGGCGCCAGCTTTTTTATCGATGCCTAAGACTTTATAGAAATCCTTCTCGTATAAATCTTTGGCGGCCATAGAAAATTATTCTCCCGCTGGATCTGTTACTGATACACGGGCAGGGCGCAATATGCGCTCCTTGTATTTATATCCTGGCTGCAGAATCTTTGATGCAGTGGGTACTGCAACATCGGCCGATGTATCGTGCATAAGTGCCTCATGAATCTGCGGATCAAAGGCTTCGCCTTCTGTTCCGTACTTTTCAAGACCGATTCGGGCTGTGATTGAGTTCAACTGATCGGCAACTGCCTTGAATCCACCAGTTAATTCACCATGTGATTCGGCGCGATCAACATCATCGAGCAAGGCTAAGAGTTCGGTTAGAACCGCACCAATAGCCATCTCGTGCGCAACTGATCGATCGCGCTCAACGCGCTTTCGATAGTTAGCGTATTCGGCCTGAAGTCGCTGTAAATCATTGGTTAATGTAGCTACCGGATCAATCACTTGATCCGGTACTACGTCGTCAATTACTAGTTCTTCAACCGAGCTTTCTTCGCTCATTAGGCTTGCTCATCGATTACTTCAGCATCTTCAACGCCATCTTCATGTGGTGCTGATTCAGATGCACCTTCACCGGCAGCTGCTGCATTTGCATACAGTGCAGCACCAAGTGCTTGGCTAACAGTTGCAACCTTTTCAGTTGCACTCTTAATCATCTCGAAGTTTGATCCACCAAGTGCGGTCTGAAGTTCAGTAAGTGCAGCCTCAGTCTCAGTCTTCTTCTCTAAAGCTTCACCTTCACTAAGTTTTTCTTCATTATCCTTAATGAATTTCTGTGTTGAGTAAAGAAGTGAGTCTCCAGCGTTACGGATCTCAGCCTCTTCTTTGCGCTGACGATCTTCTTCAGCATGGGATTCAGCATCCTCCATCATGCGATTGATCTCGTCCTTTGAAAGTGCCGAACCACCAGTGATGGTCATGCTCTGTTCCTTACCTGTACCAAGATCCTTGGCAGATACATGAACGATTCCATTAGCATCGATATCGAAAGTAACTTCAATCTGTGGTATTCCACGTGGAGCAGGTGGCAGACCAGTGAGTTCGAACATGCCTAGCTTCTTGTTATAAGCCGCCATTTCACGCTCGCCCTGGTAGGCCTGAATCTGCACTGCTGGCTGATTATCATCGGCCGTTGTAAATACTTCACTGCGCTTTGTAGGAATCGTTGTGTTGCGCTCAATCAAACGTGTCATTACTCCACCCTTGGTTTCGATACCAAGAGATAGCGGTGTGACATCTAGAAGCAGAACATCCTTAACTTCACCCTTAAGAACACCGGCTTGCAGAGATGCTCCAACAGCTACAACTTCATCAGGGTTTACGCCCTTATTTGGCTCTTTTCCGCCGGTTAACTCTTTAACAAGATCTACAACTGCTGGCATACGAGTTGATCCACCAACAAGTACAACGCTTTGAATCTTGCTAATTGGAATTCCAGCATCTTTTAGAACTGCTTGGAAAGGCTTCTTGCAACGATCAAGCAGTGCGCCAGTTAACTGTTGGAACTGTGCGCGCGTAATTGTCTCGTCCATAAACAGTGGATTCTTTTCAGCATCTACTGTGATGTATGGCAAGTTGATTGATGCAGATTGTGATGATGAAAGTTCGATCTTTGCCTTTTCGGCAGCTTCACGAATACGTTGCATCGCCATCTTGTCTTTTGTTAAGTCGATTCCATTTTGTGAACCAAAGTTCTGAACAAGGAAGTCAACAAGTGCTTGATCCCAGTCGTCTCCACCTAAGTGGTTATCGCCATTGGTTGCCTTAACTTCAACAACACCATCGCCGATTTC
>JBMOET010000040.1:0-11738 GCA_049314595.1 Candidatus Planktophila sp.
ACCAGAAATCCGTGCTCGATGATTACTCCGACTCGATTATGCGTGGGGCTTTATAAGGATCTTCTCCCCCTGCATAGGTTGCATTCTTGCGAAGCTCTGCGACGTGGGCATCCTGCTCATGTACTTTTTCAAGTAGTGAATCAAGTGCTTTGGCACTCTCTGGTAGACCGTCTTCAAAAAATGCCAACGAAGGCGTAATACGAAGACCGAGTTCGCGACCAAGAGCGGATCGGATAGCTCCTTTTGCGCTCTCAAGGGCTGCGGCCGTTGAAGCGCGCTGATCTAAATCCCCCAGTACGGTGTAGAAAACTGAGGCTTGTTGAAGATCCCCAGTTACGCGCGCATCAGTAATAGTGACAAAGCCAAGACGTGGATCTTTAATCTTCGTCTCAAGCAGTTGCGCCACTACCACTTTAATGCGGTCGGCTACTTTTAAGGTGCGATGTGATGGACTCATTCTTATGCTCGCTTTTTCTCGCGCATCTCAAATACCTGAATTGTGTCGCCAACAGCGATCTCCTTCATGTTGCCAACACCAATACCGCACTCGAAGCCCTCTTTAACCTCAGTTGCATCATCTTTGAAGCGCTTGAGTGAATCGATGGTGAGGTTATCGACAAGGATCTGATCGCCACGCATGATGCGCGCCTTTGCATTTCGACGGATGATTCCATCTTTAACAATCGATCCTGCGATATTTCCAGCCTTAGATGATTTGAAGATCTCTCGAACTTCAGCATTACCCAAGACGACCTCTTCGTAGATTGGCTTGAGAAGGCCCTTCAGAGATAGTTCAATCTCATCGATTGCTTGATAGATAACTGAGTAGAAGCGAACTTCAACGCCTTCTTGGTCGGCAAAGATCGCAGTTTGTGGCTCAGGCTTAACGTTAAAGCCGATAACCACAGCAGTTGAGGCAGATGCCAACGTAATATCGCTCTTAGTGATTGCACCAACGCCGCGGTGAATAACGCGAAGATCAACTTCTGCGCCAACATCGAGCTGCATCAACGCTTCTTCAAGTGCTTCTACCGAACCACTGACGTCGCCCTTAAGAATTAAGTTCAATGTAGAAATCTTGGACTGCTCCATGAAGTCTTCCAATGAAACCTTCTTACGCGCCTTCGCCAATTGAGCATTACGTTCTGCGGCTTGACGCTTTTCAGCAATCTGACGCGCAGTTCGATCCTCATCGGCAACTAAGAATGTATCGCCAGCACTTGGTACAGATGTGAATCCAAGTACCTGAACTGGACGAGATGGGCCAGCGGTTTCAACGTTGTCCCCATTTTCATCGAGCATCGCACGAACGCGACCGAAAGAGCCACCGGCAACTATTGCATCACCGATCTTTAACGTTCCGCGTTGAACTAGGACAGTAGTTACTGGTCCACGTCCACGATCAAGGTGGGCTTCAATTGCAACACCGCGAGCACTGTCATCGGCAACTGCGCGAAGGTCAATTGCTGCATCTGCAGTAAGCAGAATTGATTCAATAAGATCATCGACGCCTTGACCAGATTTTGCAGAAACATTTACGAAAATAGTTTCTCCGCCGTACTCTTCAGCGATTAAGTTGTACTCAGTTAACTGTTGACGGACTTTGTCGGCATTTGCGCCTTCTTTATCCATCTTGTTAACGGCTACAACGATTGGAACATCTGCGGCTTGAGCATGGTTTAACGCCTCAATTGTCTGAGGCATGATGCCATCATCTGCTGCGACAACAAGCACTGCGATATCAGTTACCTTGGCTCCGCGAGCACGCATAGCGGTAAATGCCTCGTGTCCTGGAGTATCGATAAATGTAATTGCACGGTTTGTGCCGTTGTGATCATGGTGAATTTGATATGCACCGATGTGCTGTGTAATTCCGCCGGCCTCAGATTTCATAACCTCGCTCTTGCGAATTGCATCGAGCAGAGAGGTTTTACCGTGGTCTACGTGACCCATGACAGTAACAACCGGTGGACGTGCCACGAGCATTTCGGGATCAAGTCCTGCAAGTTCGTCAGCTAAGTCAATATCAAAGCCTTGTAGAAGTTCGCGATCCTCATCTTCAGGGCTAACGATTTGAATCTCATAACCAAGTTGTACGCCGAGAATTTCAAATGTATCCGCATCTACTGATTGTGTAGCTGTAACCATTTCACCTAAGTGAAAGAGAGCTGCAACCAATGCTGCTGGATCTGCACCAATCTTGTCGGCAAAGTCAGCCAAGGATGAGCCACGACGCATACGAATAGGAGTCTTTCCATCACCGTGCGGAACAACTGCGCCACCAAGTTGTGGTGCCTGCATATTGTCGAACTCATCGCGAAGTGCTTTACGCGACTTAGCTTTGCGACCTGATTTCTTACTCGCGTTCTTTCCAAATGCTCCGCCTGCTCCGCCACGTTGCGGTGGACGTCCACCGCCTGGACGAGTTGGTGCACCGCCTGGTGCTGCAGGACCGTTGCTCTTATATGGTGAACCTGGTGTTGGTGCAGCTCCTGTACGTGGAGGAAAACCAGCGCCTGCTGGTGGACGAGATCCTGGTGGGCGCGCAGCAAATCCTGGTCGAACTGAACCTGGACGCGGTCCACTCATTCCTGGACGAGGCGCACCTGTTGGGCGTTGTGGTGGGCGAGGTACAGCGCCACCAGTTGAAAATGGATTGTTACCTGGACGTGGTGGGCGAGGTACTGCGCCACCAGTTGAAAATGGATTGTTGCCTGGACGTGCTGCAGGCTTTGGCGCTTCAGCAACTGGTGCATCTTCTTGGGCGCGAATAACCTCGGCCTTGTGTTGCAACTCTGCTTTATGAGCTTCGGCGCGAATTGCTTCAGCCTTAATCGCCTCAATATCAACGCCTAGTTCTGCAGCAAGAGATGCCGCCTGTTCAGCGCTTACTTCTGGCTTTGCAGCAGCTGCCTTCTTTGCGGCTGCTTTTTTAACCGGCTTCTTCTCTTCGGCTGGTTTAGCATCTGGAAACATTTCGATGAGCTTGCGCACAACTGGCGCTTCTACTGTCGATGATGCCGATTTTACGAACTCACCCATATCTTGGAGCTTTGCAAGAACTTCCTTGCTCTCCATACCGAGTTGCTTTGCTAACTCGTGTACGCGGACCTTTGACACATTTTCCCCTGTCTTGGCCCGCATGTAATCCACATGCAAGCCCTAGTTGTACGACCTCATAGTTCTAGCGAGCTCATGTGAGTTTCATATCTTTCATATCCATTTCGTTAAAAGTGCAGGGGGCCATCGTATCCAATGATGGGTCGGATTACATAATGGGGTTATCGGGATGAATATCGATACGCCAGCCAGTCAAACGTGCGGCTAAGCGTGCATTTTGTCCATCTTTACCGATTGCCAGCGACAATTGATAATCGGGAACTATCACTTTAGCTGAACGCGAGGTGAGATCGACGATTTCTACCGATGAAACCTTGGCCGGGGCAAGTGCGTGGGCGATGAAGGTAGCGGGATCTTCAGACCAATCCACAATATCGATCTTCTCACCGTGCAGCTCATCCATTACTGCGCGTGCGCGTGAACCCATTGGTCCAATGAGTGAGCCTTTAGGACTCACGCCAGCACGATGAGATTTCACTGCGACCTTGGTGCGGTGACCAGCCTCGCGTGCAACGGCCATAATTTCTACGATTCGATCGTTAATCTCGGGTACTTCAAATGCAAATAACTGCTTTACAAGTGCCGGGTGGCTGCGCGATAACATAATTTCAGGACCTTTGAGTCCTTGCTTTACTTCAACAACGAAACACTTAATGCGATCACCGTGGTTGTAGACCTCACCTGGTACTTGCTCTTGAGGAGGAATGCGTCCTTCGGTGCGACCTAAATTAACATTGATCATCTTTGGGTCGCGTCCTTGTTGAACCACACCAGAGATTACATCTCCAACATTGCCAGTGAACTCTCCGACGATAGAGGCATCATTTGTCTCGCGCATCTTCAACTTAATGATTTGGCGTGCAGTTGATGTAGCAACTCTTGAGAAACCATCTGGCATGTCGGCCTCATCGCCGGTTTTTTCGCCAAGTTCGTTGAACTGCGGAATCAAGATTTGGATCTCACCAGTTTCGCGATCAAGGTGCGCACGGGCATGACGCTTA
This sequence comes from Candidatus Planktophila sp., assembly GCA_049314595.1. Lineage (GTDB taxonomy): Bacteria > Actinomycetota > Actinomycetes > Nanopelagicales > Nanopelagicaceae > Planktophila. The sequence continues at coordinate 4,122 of JBMOET010000040.1, forward strand.
GCTTCATCGGTTTGGTTATACGCCGTTAGCACGCCGATCTCTATAGCTTGAATTAACTGCTCTAGCGGAATCCCTTTTTCAGTTGTTAGCGCAAGCAACGCGCTCATCTCGACATGCATTTATTCTTCATCCTTACGGTTGAATTCGACTTCAGCATGGGCCCGTTTAATATCTGCCAAGACAACCACGTGCGTCTTCATTCTGCCCTTAATATTTTCAACGAATGTTGCATCATCATCCCGAAGCTCGGTTAAGCGGGCGGTCAGAGTTGATCCATCGTTGAACGTTGATGTGATAATTCGAGTCAGATTCTTCTCCCAGTGGCGGCGCTTGGTAATAGGCCGATCTACACCTGGCGATGTAACTTCAAGAGTAAAAGCTCCATCAATCAACGTTGTCTCATCGAGTAGCTCAGAGATTAAACGTGAAACGACGGTCACTTCATCTAAATTCAGAGGCTTCTGGCCATCAACTACGCAGGTAATAATGCGGTGATTGCCTGGGTTTGTTGGGAGAACTTCTTCGAGGAAAAACCCTGCCTCTTCAACTGCAGGTGTAAGAAGTTGTGTTAGCGAATCTTTTAATGTCATGTGTGGCTACTTTCTTATTAAGTTGTGGTGCTGATTGTAACTAAAAACTTTGAAAAGTAACAATTCCCACCTTGATAATCAATGCCACTGTCACAATGAGAAAAACCTTACGTATGAGCGTTGATCCACCCTTTATTGCCAGGCGAGAACCTAAAACTGCGCCACATACATTAGCCGCGCCAAGTGCTAAGCCAATCTGCCAAATGATCGCGCCATGAAAGCCAAATATAAGAAGTGCACCGATATTAGTTGCCACGTTGACAACCTTGGCAATCGCAGAGGCGCTAATAAATGCGTAGCCAAGGGATGCAACAAGTACGAGCATGAGAAATGAGCCCGTACCTGGACCAAAGATTCCGTCGTAGAAACCAATGCCAAGGCCAGCAAGAATCGATATCTGAATCCGACGCTTTGAATGGTGTTTAAGGAGCTCGATTTTTCCCAAATCAGGTTTAAACCATGTGTATAGAGCGACACCAACTAAAAGAACGAGAATTATTGGACGCATGCTCGACGTAGGAATTCTAGAAGCCAGCATCGCCCCAATCGCAGAGCCAATAAAGGCAGGAATCGCCATAGCTATAAGAATCGAGCGCTCGGGCTTAATCTGACGCCGGTAAAGGGCTGCGGCGCTAGTTGTTCCAAAGACTGCAGCTAATTTATTAGTTCCAAGCACAGTGACTGTTTCTGTCTTTGGTAATCCAATCAAAAGCGCTGGCAACTGTATTAGCCCACCTCCACCTGCGATGGAGTCAACAAAACCGGCAAAAAACGCGGCCGCTAAGAGAAAGATCGCTGTTGTAATTCCTAAATCTAAAAACACGGATTAATTCAACAGTTGTGTAATCGTTGCTACAGCGTTACCAAGTGCAACTTCTTGCTTATCGCCACTTCTGCGCACTCGAACTTCAACGTTTCCATCGGCTAAGGCTTTACCGACTACAACGATGATGGGATTGCCAATTAACTCGGCATCCTTAAACTTAACTCCGGCACTGGCATCGCGACGATCATCTAGCATGACGGTTATACCAAGCGCCTCTAAATCTTGACCCAAAGCAAGTGCGGTATCGAAAGGCAGATCCTCTTTACCGGTTGCAACAATATGTACCTTGGCAGGTGCAATTTCAACTGGCCAGTTAAGACCAATCGCATCACTTGTCTGTTCAGCGATGGCAGCTACTGCGCGCGAAACACCGATTCCATAAGACCCCATTGTGACGACTTGCGACTTTCCATTGTTATCTAAGACAGTTAAGTCCAGCGCCTTGGCATACTTTCGGCCTAACTGAAAGATATGGCCAATCTCAATTGCGCGATCGATAATGACTTCGGTATTGCACTCAGGACAAGCATCCCCTGCACGAACTTCAGCTGCTTCAATATAGGAATCTGGTGTGAAATCGCGACCATTCAATACAAAACGTGCGTGGCGATCTTTTTTATTTGCACCGCTAATCCATGATGTTCCAGGTGCAACGCGTGGGTCTGCGTACACAGTGATGCCAGACTTGGCAGCATCCTGTGGACCGATATATCCCTTGACTAAACCAGGATGCTTCGCAAAATCTGCCTCTTCAAAAACGCGTAGCTCATGTACACCACCTAAGTTCTCTTGAAGTCGCTTTAGATCAACTTCGCGATCTCCGGGAACTAAAACTGCAATTGGCTTGCCATCGGCAACCAACATAATATTTTTCAGAGTATCAGCGGCCGTGTATCCCCCACCGAACTTTTGATTCATGACTGCAACGAGAGAATCAATCGTTGGCGTATTTGGCGTATCTAACTCTTCAAGGACTGGTACTCCAGTTGGATCTCCATTGGCAACTTTAGTCACCATCGCCTCAACATTTGCCGCGTAACCACATGAAGGACACAAAACATACGTATCTTCTCCAGTATCACATGGTGCTAAAAACTCTTCAGATTTTGAACCGCCCATGGCACCTGAAACGGCCTTAACGATGTTGTACTTCATGCCTAGGCGATCAAAACAGCTGATGTATGCATCGCGATGTCTTTGGTAAGAGACATCAAGACCTGCATCATCGATATCAAATGAGTATGAATCCTTCATGACGAACTCGCGTCCGCGGATAATTCCACTGCGTGGACGCGCTTCATCACGATACTTTGTTTGAATCTGATAAATCGACAGAGGCAGATCCTTATACGATGAGTATTCACTCTTAACCATCAAGGTGAACATCTCTTCGTGAGTTGGACCTAAAAGATAGTCTCCGCCTTTACGATCTTGCAGGCGAAAAAGCGATGGACCGTACTCTTCCCAGCGATTAGTTGTCTCATATGCCTCACGCGGCAAAAGCGCTGGAAAATGCACCTCTTGGAAACCTGCTGCATCCATCTCTTGGCGAACTACGTTTTCGATGTTGCGAAGTGTTATCACGCCAAGTGGAAGCCATGAGTAGATACCTGCAGCGATTCGGCGAATATATCCGGCACGAACTAGCAAGCGGTGGCTGGTGACCTCAGCATCGGCTGGATCATCGCGCAACGTACGCAGAAAGAGCGTAGACATTTTCAACATGGGGCGAGCCTATCCAACATCAACAGAAGGTTTACCCGAAGCAACGCCAGCTGCTTCCATTTCTTCGGCCAATCGCATCGCTTCCTCAATCAAAGTCTCAACGATCATGGCTTCAGGTACAGTCTTGATGACTTCACCCTTAACAAATATCTGCCCCTTACCATTTCCCGATGCAACACCAAGATCTGCCTCGCGTGCCTCACCTGGACCATTGACCACGCACCCCATAACTGCAACTCGAAGTGGAACAGTCATTCCTTCTAGGCCGGCTTGAACCTTCTCTGCCAATGTATAAACATCTACCTGTGCGCGTCCACACGATGGACATGAAACAATCTCAAGTTTGCGCTGGCGCAAGTTAAGAGACTCTAAAATTGAAATTCCGACTTTAACTTCCTCAACTGGTGGCGCCGACAACGAGACGCGAATAGTGTCACCGATTCCTTCGGCCAATAGAATTCCAAATGCCGTTGCAGATTTGATTGTTCCTTGAAAAATCGGTCCCGCCTCGGTTACACCTAAGTGCAATGGATAATCACATTGAGCGGCTAATAATCTATACGCCTTAACCATAGTTACTGGATCGTGGTGCTTGACCGAGATTTTAATATCGGAAAAACCATGCTCTTCAAATAAGGATGCCTCCCACAATGCCGATTCAGCCAATGCCTCCGGCGTTGCCTTTCCATATTTTGCGAGCAATCGTGGATCTAAGGAGCCAGCGTTAACTCCAATTCGAATTGGAACTCCAGCATCTCCTGCAGCCTTGGCAACCTCTTTAACTTTGTCATCGAACTGTTTAATGTTGCCAGGGTTAACGCGCACTGCGGCGCAGCCAGCATCGATAGCGGCAAAGATATATTTTGGCTGAAAGTGAATATCGGCGATAACTGGGATCTGAGACTTCTTGGCAATCTGGGCAAGGGCGTCGGCATCATCTTGGCTTGGAACTGCAACGCGAACTATCTGGCAGCCAGCTGCAGTTAATTCGGCGATCTGCTGCAACGTTGCATTGACATCTGAAGTCAATGTTGTGCACATGGATTGCACGCTCACAGGTGAGTCGCTACCTACCCCAACTTTTCCAACCATCATCTGCCTGGTCTTTCGGCGTGGGGCAAGTGTTGGGGCTGGTGCGCTTGGAATACCTAAATCAACCATGTGGCTATTCTGCCGTATGAATCTGAGTTGCGCTAAAGATTAAGAATGACTGGATTGACTATGTCGGCAACTAAGAGCAAAAGCGTTAAAGCGGCCAAAATTGCAAAGACCACCATTGTTATTGGGGTAAGGGTGGTCACATCGATTGCAGCAGGTCGTGCGCGTCCGCGCAAACGGGCGATAAAGGCTCGAATCTCATCAGCGATCGCCACTGCCATATGCCCGCCATCTAGCGGCAGGATCGGCAGCAAATTAAATAGGCCAACAAATATATTTAAACTTGCGATAATTAATATGAAGGTAGCAAAGCGCTCCATTGGTGAGCGTTGGCTATTGCTCAATGTCTCACCGGAAACTCGTGCGACTCCTACTACTCCTACTAATCCATTGGCATCACGCTTGTCACCATTAACGGTTTGGCCCCATAGCGCCGGAATCTTGCCCGGAAGTTTTGCCAGTGATGTAACGCTCTGGCTCAAGAAGTCACGAGTCACAAGACCAGCGTTCTTAAAGGAGGTAACAACTCCCGTGCGCTTAAGTCCAATATCGCTGATGATTCCAAGAATAAAGCGATCGGTACCGTCAACGGTTTCAAGTTTAGGGGTAGCAACTACAATCAAATCCTGCGAATCACGTTTAATTCCTAAAGTGAGTTCCTTGCCATGAGAGTTTCTAATCTTTAATACATCGACATACCAATCGGTGACTTTAACGCCGTTGATAGAGGTAATCTCATCGCCGACTTCTATGCCGACGTTCTGTGCAACCGATCCCTTAACAACTTCACTCACAACTGGAAGAAGTTGGTTGGTGCCAATTCCTGCAAAGAGTACAAAAAGTAATAGGTAGCCAAGAACAAAGTGTAAAAATGAACCCGCGCCTAAGACAATAAGTTTGCGACCAGAAGTAGCGGAATAAAAAGCTCGATCTTCTTCACCCGCGGGCATGACATCTCCCGGCGTCATTCCTTCAATCTTGCAGTATCCGCCAGCGGGAATTGCCTTGATTCCAAACTCAGTCTCACCGCGACGTATCGACCAGAGACGCTGTCCAAAGCCTAAGAAAAACTCTGAGACCTTCATGCCAAAGCGTCTGGCCATGATGTAGTGGCCAAACTCATGGAGCATTACTGAGAGCAGTAGCGCCACAACGAAGGAGAGAATTCCAAATATCTGCATTATGGTGCCAATCGTAATAGGTGTTCGTTGGTCCTTATTCGTGCATCATCTTCGATAGCACTGACATCGGCTAAATCACGTAACACAACGGCGGCACCATTGTCGAAATCGCTCACAACGGCCCCCACTACGCTCACAATGGATGAGAACGCTAAAGAGCCTGCAAGGAAAGCATCAACAGCTACTTCATTGGCGGCGTTGAAAATTGCAGGAAGTGCACCTGAAACTTGACCGCAATGGCGTGCTAAATCAACTGCTGGAAATCTCACCGCATCGATGGGCGCAAAACTCCAGTTGTGCGAAGAACTCCAGTCGATAGCTTTCGTTGCACTCTCTAAGCGATGCGGCCAATTGAGGGCATAAGCAATTGCGCCTTTCATATTAGGCGGACTTGCTTGAGCAATTGTGGAGCCATCGTTGAACTCAACCATCGAATGGACCACAGATTGCGGATGAATGACAGCTTCAATCTTTTCATAGGCCATTGAAAATAAATGATGGGCCTCAATAATCTCTAAACCTTTGTTGACTAAGGTCGCTGAGTTAATAGTTACGACTGCGCCCATGCTCCACGTAGGATGTGCAAGGGCATCACTAATACTGACGCTGCTTAAATCGGCGCGATCTCTAAATGGTCCACCACTTGCCGTCAGAATCAATCTACTTATTTCACTATCTTGTCCAGCCTGTGCACACTGCCAAATCGCACTGTGCTCAGAGTCAACAGGAATTATCTGGTTGGGCTTGGCTCGCTTCATTACTAAATCGCCACCGGCAACTAAGGACTCTTTATTAGCAAGAGCCAAAGTATTGCCAGCATCTAGGGCCGCAAGTGTTGGCCCCAAACCAATAGATCCGGTTATTGCATTGAGGACTATGTCGCATTCAATGGCTGCAATCTGGGTCGATGCAAGCCGACCGTCGATGACCGTTACCCCAGGAAGTCCATCCCTGATCACTGCAGAGTTATTTACTACACCTACATACTTAACCTTAAATTTTTTCGCTTGTTCAATAATCAGCGCTGGGTTTTTTCCAGTCGAAGTCAGCGCGATGACCTGAAAAAGATCGGGGTTATTAGCGATGATTTCTAAGGCTTGAGTACCAATGGATCCAGTGGATCCAAGAATTACTACTTGATGCATCTATCGATCCAATAGATTTTGTGCCGGTAAATACGTCTCACCCGAGCGGCGTTTTGCAATCGCGCTGAGCGCTTCAAGGACAACGCGGTTAGCTAAAATCGCAGTGATATCGGCGCTATCAAAGGCTGGTGCAACTTCAACAATATCTATTCCAACTATTGGCAGCTCTAAGCAGATTCGACGAACCGACTCCAGAAGTTCACGGCTTGTCATTCCCCCAGGTTCAGGAGTACCAGTACCTGGAGCCATTCCTGGATCAACGACATCGATATCTACTGATAAGAAAACTCCATCGCATTCATTAGTCAAGATTGCAAAGGATTCATCGAGGACTGTATTTAATCCACGGTTGTGAATCTCGGTCATCTCATATGAACGCATTCCTTGATCGCGCATCCAATCGAGGGTCTTTGAATCCGGCCAATAACCGCGCAAGCCCAGTTGCAAGAAACGATCACCACGCACTGTTCCATTATCAATTAAACGTCGCATAGGAGTTCCATGACCAATTAGGGCGCCAAATTGATCCTCGCCAGTATCGGCATGTGCATCAAAGTGAATCATCGAAATCTTTCCTAGACCTCGGTGACGCGCAATTCCTGCAACATCGGCCGATGCAATGGAGTGATCTCCACCCAAAATAACAGGGATTGCACCTGCACGTGAAATTTTTTCGGTAGCAACTGCTAAGACTTCTAGAGATGCGACAAGATCTCCCCCTGGCATTAACAAATCTCCGGCATCAACGACCTTCATCGCCTTCAACGCATCGATTCGCAGCGCTAGATGAGGACGCTCACCATCGTGCGGAAGATAATCTCCGCCGCGAATTGCTTGAGGTCCAAACTTTGCACCCGAGCGATGTGAGGTTCCGCTATCTATCGGAGCACCAACAATGACAACATCGGCATCGGCAAAAGTTGAGGCGATATCTAAATCACAGCGCTCGATTCCAAGAAAAGTAAAATCAGGGCCGTACATATTGCCGTGGT
>JBMOET010000041.1:0-11155 GCA_049314595.1 Candidatus Planktophila sp.
GCGATTCCACCGCGTATTGCATCCGTAGATAAAGCATTTACACCGAAAATTTCTCATCAGAAAAGGTCTGTAAAAGTGCCTTCGGCCAACTCATTTATCGCCTTTGACCCCTATGAGAATCCGGCTCATCAGCTGGTGGCGCTTATCGAAATGTGTTCGAAAAAAGGTTCAGTTCTAGTAGTGGCACCTGATGAGCGTGATCTCGACCAGATATGTGCAAAGCTAGAGTCGAAGAAACTTAGTTATCTGCGACTTGATAGCTCACTTCCTAGAGCCCAGAGGTACCTAAATTATTTACAAGCAATCAACACATCACACTGCATAGTTCTTGGTGCACGTAGTGCCATATTTACACCGGTCGCCGAGCTGGGGACGGTGATAATCTATAAAGAAAGCTCCTACGAACATTTTGAGCAGCGTTCACCAGGCTTCAATGTCCGGGATATCGCCGAACTTCGCAGAAGGTCAGAGAGTTTAGAGATTATCTATACGGGCTATGTGCCATCTATCGAACTCTCGTTATTGATAGATAATCAAGCCCTCAAGTTTGTTAATCATTCACACAGATTAAATGTTAAATCTTTCTCAACAGATGATGGCACTTTACTGCCAGGACGAATATTTGCTGACGTTCGTAAAGCCCTCAATCGAGGGCCAGTTCTTTTCTTAGTCCCTCGTAAAGGTTATGGAAATGCACTCTTATGTGCGCACTGTAAGAACCTTGCGCAGTGTGCGTGTGGTGGTCGCCTGATTGTCGGATCTAGAAATGCAGCTCCTGAATGTACGGTGTGCGCAACTCTTTTTCCTGATTGGTCTTGTATTTGGTGTAATCGACAAAAACCCTATATTGCAGGCAGGGGAATTGAGCGGGCGGGGGAGGAGATCTCTCGTGCATTTAGTGGCTTTCCATTAATTCTCTCGTATGGCGATGTGATCAAAGCATCTGTAGGTAATTCTCCAGCACTTGTTTTGGCGACTCCTGGCGCAGCTCCATACTGTGAGGGTGGCTACAGCGCAGTTGCACTCTTGGAGGGCATTAACTTCTTTTCTCATCCTGACTTACGGGCGCAGGAGCGAGCTCGAGAACTTTTCTTTGAGAGCGCAGCGATGATTGATCCTAAAGGGGCTGTGCTCGTATCGATTCCTGATGCGCATCCAATCACGGCAGCACTTACAAAATGGAACCCTGGCGCAATGATTCGACGTGAGTTAGAGGAGCGTAGGGAAGTTGGTCTTCCTCCTTTTGTTCACTGCATACTTATCACCTGTTCAATTGCTGAGAGCACTCAATTGACCAATGGATTACGAAAGGCCATTACTGATTCGAGATTGCCAGCATCAGTTAAAGTATTGGGACCAACTGCTGCGCAAAAAGAGCAGGCTAAGATCATGATTTACGTTGAAGATGATGCCCTGATTGAAGTAACAGCATTTGTTCATGAGTTGCAACGCCGACGCAGTATCGCTAAAAAGCAACTCTTAACAGTGCGACTAGATCCATATTCGTTCTAGGCATTTGATAGGATTACACAATGCCCATTCAAGAGATTCGACTATTTGGAGACCCAGTACTTGTCACTCCAGCAGCTCTTGTGGTTGATTTTGACAAAGAGTTACGCAATTTAGTCGCAGATCTAACGCAGACAATGTTAGAAGCGCCAGGAGCTGGATTGGCGGCGCCTCAGATAGGTGTGGGGCTGCGTGTCTTCACATGGAATGTTGACGATGTTTTGGGCCACTTAGTGAACCCGGTTTTGGTTCTAGGTGATGAAATTCAAGAGGGCGAGGAAGGTTGTCTTTCTTTTCCTGAACTTAGTTATCCAACACCACGGGCCTTGCGTGCTGTTGCTAATGGCTTCAATATGTTTGGTGAACCAATCAGCATCGATGGATCAGAGTTTTTGGCTAGGGCTCTTCAACACGAGACTGATCATCTTGATGGCATCCTCTTTATTGATCGGATGCTTCCTGACGATCGAAAAGCGGCAATGAAAGAGATACGTGAATCGGATTGGTTTAATGAAGCAGCCCAGGCCGGTCAAAATATTCATATAAAAGATTCACCGCACAATATATTCGGACGGAACACCTAATGCAGATTGGAGTAGCTGCTACTCCGCAGGTTGCGATACCAACTTTAGATTGGCTACTAACAACCAACCATGAACTTAAACTCATTATCACCCAGCCAGATAAGCCTGCGGGTCGGGGACGAGAAATTAAACAGTCGCCAGTGAGTAAGTGGGCAAGCGATCACGGGATACCTATTGTTAAACCAGAATCATCTACAGCCCTTGTCGGACATATTGAGTCACTAGATCTAGTCATAACTATTGGGTATGGGGTCATTCTTCCGGAGAGTGTTTTAAAACTTCCAAAGTTTGGTTTTCTGAATTTACATTTCTCTTTGTTGCCGGCCTATCGTGGGGCTGCGCCAGTGCAACGAGCTATTGAAAATGGGGAGCAAATCAGCGGAGTGAGTGTTTTCCAACTAGATAAAGGCATGGATACTGGGCCAATATTTACGACTATCACCGCGACCATAGAGCCACAATGGCGTTCGCATGAGCTCCTAGAACATTTAGCACAGTTAGGTCCTATCGCTATTGAATCTGCACTCAATGTGATTTCGCAAGGAGGCAAGCCCCATCCTCAAGAGGGCCAAGCTTCAATGGCACCTAAGATAACAAAAGCTGAGGCGGGGATCATTTGGCTTCAAGACAGTGCGATTATTGTCAATAAAATTCGTGCATTTTATCCAACTCCAGGCGCCTGGACATTGTGGAAGGGTGCTGCCGTCAAAATCACCAATGCCCGTATAGCCCAGCCTGTTGAGAAATTGGAAGCAGGCCAAATTGTTTTCAACAGCGGCAAAGTATTGGTTGGCACGGCAAAGGGCGGGGCAATTGAACTTATCTCCTTAATTCCTGCGGGTAAAAACGAGATGCTGGCCGTCGATTGGGCGCGCGGAGCGCACTTAAATGGTGGTGAATACTTTGGTTGAAGCACGTAGAAATACTTTCAAGTCACCGAAGCCAGATGCTTCACGATTGTTGGCATTTGATCTATTAACCGAGGTAAATAGAAATGATGGCTACTCCAACTTACTATTGCCGGCGGCTTTATCGGCCAGCACACTTGAAGAGAGAGATCGAAATTTAGTTACCGAGCTCCTGTATGGAACTATTCGAATGCAAGGAAAGCATGACTGGGTTTTATCCCAACTTAGTGATCGGCCTTGGGCTGAAGTCGATACTGGAATTGTTGATCTGTGCCGGCTAGGTGTTCACCAGATCCATGAGATGAGAATCCCTGATCACGCTGCAGTTGCGGCAACCGTTGAGGTTGCTCGAAAAAGAGTGGGTGAATCTAAGGCCAGCTTCGTAAATGCACTATTGCGTGGCGTAACTAGAAAGAGTATTGACGATTGGTTTGCTCCACTTAAGGATATAGAAGATCCAGTGACAAGAATGTCTATTCAATACTCACACCCTGAATGGATTATCTCGGCGTACTTTGATCTACTTAAAGACTGGGATGAAGTTGAAGCCGCACTCCTGATTAACAATATTCCAGCGACGCCTACCCTTGTAGCGTGGCCAGGTTATTCAACGCAAGAAGAGCTCGTTGCTAACGGTGCTACAGCAACGCCGTTCTCATTGTTCGGAGCTAACTTTAAAGGCAACCCTGGCTCACTTGAGCTGATTCGCCATCGTAAGGCAGGCGTGCAGGATGAGGGATCTCAACTCGTTGCAACGGTTTTTGCCCAAGTCGCTCAAGGTAAGAAATGGTTAGATATCTGCGCTGGACCTGGCGGCAAAGCAGCACTCCTTTCGAGTATTGCAACAACACGGGATATTTTATTTACGGCTAACGAAGTTTCACCGGCTCGAGCCGAACTAGTTAAACGAGTTGTTCATGGAGCTCAAGTGTGGTGTGGTGATGGTCGAGAGATCGCATCACATGGAGAAAGCTTCGATGCAATTCTTCTGGATGCACCTTGTACTGGATTGGGCGCACTACGCAGGCGTCCTGAAGTGCGATGGCGACGTACCCTGAAAGATCTAAGGGCCCTCACTGAACTGCAACGTGAACTCATTGAAGCCTCCATAGGATCACTCAATGTCGGGGGAGTACTTGGTTATGCGACGTGTTCACCACATTTGGCTGAGACCACAGTGCAAGTAAAAGATATAGTGAAGAAGCACCCTGAATTTGAGCTGCTTGATATTTCTCCATATCTGCCTGAAAACCTATTGAATGCGACAAGGGATGGAGCGATGTCGTTATGGACCCATCGCCATGGCACGGACGCCATGTTCTTAGCGATTTTAGTCAAGAAAAGTTAATATAGCTTTATGAGTCGAGATATTAGAATCACGCCAAGTATTTTGAATGCTGATTTTTCGCGCTTAGATCAAGAGATTCAACGCATAGCGACAGCATCAGATCTTTTGCATTTAGATGTCATGGACAATATTTTCGTTCCAAACTTTACTTTTGATTTTGCACGCAGCGAACAGATTATTGCTAGTTCTCCCATTCCAGTGGATGCACATTTGATGGTCGCCGACGTTGATTTGATTGCACCGGCTTATGCCGAGGCAGGTTGTGCGAGCGTGACTATTCATGTCGAGGCCACGTCGGATATACGTGCTACATCACGCGCGATACGTCGTGCAGGTTCTAGGTGTGGTCTTGGAATTAAACCTGCGACATCGATCGAGGACTATGCGGACTACATTGATGAGATAGATATGTTTTTGATTATGACAGTGGAGCCTGGATTCGGTGGACAAAAATTTATGTATGACATGATGGAGAAGGTGAGTCGAACTCGAACCATCATTGGAGATCGTCCGATATGGCTTCAAGTCGACGGTGGCGTTTCACTGGAGACGATAAGTGCTGCTGCCGAAGCCGGCGCCGATACGTTTGTGGCTGGAAGTGCGGTCTTTAATGCCGATGATCCAGCGGCGATGATTGATTCATTGCGCAAACTTGCCAGTGCTGTGGCAGACTAACCCTCAAGTTGTTCCGGGGGTCGGTGATAATTCCGAACCGGCGGTAAAGTCCGCGACCCGATCACATCCAGTGATCGGTTGATTTGGTGAAACTCCAAAACCGACAGTTAAAGTCTGGATAAAGGGACATGTGGATGTGTGCAGGGTGCATACATCTGCGCTGTTGCTTCCTGGAGCTTTTTTTCCTAGGGAGGATCAACTTTTGAACATCATCACATGGCTTTTCGAAGCCACAATACATTTCGGCTCTAAATCCATCGCTGTACGAGAAGTAATCGGTGGCAGTCTTGGTTTAACCAGTGCCATATTCGGGGCGCGCAGAAATATGTGGGCTTGGCCGATAGGAATAGTTGGAGATGGACTTCTCTTCACCGTTTTTCTTGGAGCAGTGTTTGCCTACGGTGATCAACCATCGGCAAATTTTTATGGTCAAGCTAGTCGAAATCTATTACTGATATTTGTTAGCACGTACGGTTGGATTCGTTGGTCTGCCCATAAAAAGGCTAACTCGGAGAGTAAATCTCCAGTAGATCCCCGATGGACAACTGCCAAAGAGCGCTTGATTCTTGTGCCAGTTATTGCAATCTTCTTTCTTTCCTCTATGCAGATATTCAAAGCACTCGGTGAAACTGGAACCTGGTTGCTTGTAGATACGTGGATATTTACTGGAACAGCGCTAGCAACCTATGGAATGAGTCGGGGCTATGTTGAGTTTTGGTTAGTCTGGATAGCAGTGGATCTGGTCGGAGTTCCATTTGCATTCAAAAATGGTTATTACCCAACGGGTACTCTCTATGCCATCTACTTACCCTTCGTTATTTGGGGCTTCATATCATGGCTGCGAATCTCTCGTAATCAGGAAAATGGTCTGCCTCAGACGGTGCGAGCCTAGTAAACTGGCTGGATGAAATCCTTTGACTCACTGTGGATCGAACTGGTAGAAAAGGCACAGACGCGACCTGAAGGCTCCGGGACAGTTGCCGCTTTAGATGCCGGAATCCACTCAATTGGGAAGAAGATTCTTGAGGAGGCCGGGGAAGTCTGGCTAGCGGCCGAACATGAATCGGATGCAGCGTTGGCGGAGGAGATCAGTCAACTGATTTATCATCTTCAAACGCTGATGCTTGCACGTGGTTTAACCCCGGCCGATATCTATAAGTTTCTTTAGGAAGCAGGAGAAATGTTGCGCATTGCAGTTCCCAACAAAGGATCTTTAGCTGAAGATTCAATCTCGATTCTCAAAGAAGCTGGATATAAGCAACGCACGGATTCGCGCGACTTGGTTCTTGTCGATACAGATAACTTAGTGGAGTTCTATTACCTGCGGCCACGAGATATTGCAATCTATGTGGGAACAGGTGAGCTAGAAGCAGGTATTACTGGACGGGATTTACTTATAGATTCTGGCGCTAAAGCTACAGAGTTGATGAGCCTTAATTTCGGGGGTTCCACCTTTCGTTTTGCTGCACCATCTGATCGTGAATGGCAACTCTCCGACATCGCTGGAAAGCGAGTGGCGACCGCCTATCCAGGTTTAGTGGCTTCACACTTAGCATCTCTTGGTATTACTGCAGATGTAGTCAGACTCGATGGAGCAGTTGAAAGTAGTGTCAGACTTGGGGTGGCCGATTTAATTGCAGATGTGGTCAGTACTGGCAATACTCTTCGGCAAGCAGGCTTAGCTGTTTTCTCCGAACCGATTTTGACCAGCGAGGCGATTGTAATTTCTCGTAATGGAGCCGAAATACCTTCTGAACTAGAAATCCTTATTCGACGTTTACAAGGAGTTGTTACTGCCAGACAGTACGTACTACTCGATTATGATATTCCGACCGTTAGTGTTGATACTGCATGTGCAATAACGCCAGGTTTAGAGTCGCCTACTATTTCTCCACTGCAGCGCCCCGATTGGGTAGCTGTGCGTGCCATGGTGTTGCGTAAAGATACAAATAGAGTCATGGATGAGCTGTGGGCAGTCGGTGCACGCGGAATTCTAGTGACTGATATTCACGCCTGCCGGCTTTAATCAGTTATATCGTCGCGGGTAATTCCCAACAGATAAAGAACCGAGTCAAGATTGGGATCACTCAAGGAGCTATCTGCAGCGGCCTTCACTGCAGGCTTTGCATTGAAAGCTACTCCCAAACCAGCGGCGGCGATCATGTCCAGATCATTTGCACCATCACCGATTGCAACAGTCTGTTCCATTGTTAATGATTCAAGTGCTGCAAACTCTCGAAGTGCATCAGCCTTTGCCGCTCGGTCAATAACTGGACCTATGACCTGCCCAGTTAAAAGCCCATCTACAATCTCTAACGTGTTAGCTTTGTAATGTTTAATCTTCAGATCGTCTAGTAACGGCGCAAGTACATTGATAAAACCCCCAGATACAACTGCAACACTGTGTCCTAGCCGATGAAGAGTGTCAACGAGAACTTTCGCACCAGGTGTCAATAAGATCTGATTTTGGACATCTGCTATGGCAGTTTCTGGTAATCCCTTTAGCAGTAGCACTCTGGCCTTGAGTGATTGGGCAAAATCTAGTTCACCACGCATCGCAGCTTCAGTGATGTCTTTGACTTGATCTCCAACACCAGCTTTAATCGCTAGCAAGTCAATAACTTCTTGTTGAATCAGCGTTGAATCAACATCGAGTTGAACTAATTTGCGAGAATAACGCAATAAACCCTCTGGTTGCACAGCGATATCTATACTTTGTTCAGCCGATATCGGGGCAAGTGCTGCAGTTAGCAATCCATGATTTACGCCAGAAACAGCAATCTCAATCACGGTAACAGGTGAAGAAGCAGTTCGCGAGATTCTTTCAATGTTTCCACCCACGTTTCCAATTGCTGCAGAGATCAAAGCGATATCGTGTGGCAGCATCTTTGAACTGAGCGCTATAACGTGAACCAAGCCCTGTCGTACAGCAATCGTCGCAGCTGGGGTTGTGGAAAAGAGCGTTGCTATATCTACCTCTAACTCTTGGCCACAGGCCATAAGGTCGGCTTCAATCGCGCGCTCGTGTGCAGGATTGAGTGCAATAAGCACGGTGAGTATCAGGCGATTACTAATAACTACCTGCTCAATATCTAGTACCGTAATCGAAAACGGCGCCAAGGCTTGAAACAGGGCCTGGCTAATGCCTGGCTTATCCACGCCGCTGAGCAGGATTAGTCCGGTGAACTGTTCTTCAGGAGTCATAAGACTGGCGAGTTTATCGCGAATCACTAGGCGTATTTGGGCAAAATCGCTGTGTGTGATGCATCTACCCAGTATCTTCATGGCCTATGACGAGTACATCTGTGTTGAACATTAACGATGTCACCGTTTCGCGGGGTGGCAACACCATTCTGGGTCCTTTGAGTTTTGCGATTATGCCAGGGGAGCGATGGGTAATCCTTGGACCAAATGGCGCGGGCAAATCGACCTTGCTGCGGGTTTTAGGCACAAAGATGTTTCCAACTACTGGCACCGTAACCGTGTTGGGCAAGCAGATGGGCCGCGTGGATCTCTTCGAACTGCGAACACGGATCGGCACGTGCGGGGCTCTTACCAATGAAGAGATTCCGTACTACGAAACAGTTCGAGATGTTGTACTGACTGCAGCGTATGCAATATCAGGACGCTGGAATGAAGTTTATGATTTATGGGATGAGTCTCGTGCGATGGCTCTGCTAACGACCTTTGGTGTTCGTGAATTAGGAGATCGTTATTACGGAACTCTTAGCGAGGGCGAACGCAAACGAGTTCAGATTGCAAGGGCGTTAATGACTGACCCTGAACTGCTTCTATTAGATGAACCGGCAGGGGGATTAGATGTTGGGGGACGTGAAGATCTTCTGCGGCGATTTGCCGAGTTCTCAAATGACCCACTTTCTCCAGCGACAATTTTAGTTACTCACCATATTGAAGAGATTCCAGTCGGTACAACACATGCGATGCTGATTAAAGATGGGTTAGTCGCTGTCTCTGGTCCAGTCGCAGCCGTCATTACATCCGAGCATATTTCTGCTGTTTTTGAAACATCAATCGAGGTTACATACGACTCTGGTCGATTCTTTGCGCGTTCAACGTTGTAAATAAATGTCACTGTTCCAACAAATGGATCTGCAGTGGCAGGTTGCACTAGATCACATCAAGACAGATATTGATTTGATTGACTCACTCATCGATCACGACAGAGTGACACCAGATTATTCCAACATCATGAAAGTCTTTTCACAGCCTATTAGTCGCGTTAAAGTAGTGATTATTGGTCAGGATCCATACCCAGGAGTTGGGCAAGCCCAGGGTCTGGCCTTCTCGGTTAAATCACCTGTCCTGCCGGCCTCATTGCGAAATATCTTTAAGGAGTTAAGTGATGATTTACAAACCCCTTTTCGCACAAATGGAGACTTATCGGATTGGCACGACCAGGGAGTTTTTCTACTCAATCGCATATTAACTACAGATTCGGGTACCTCTCTTGCGCACCAGAATTTAGGGTGGCAGAAAATCACAGGCGAAGCGGCAAAGATATTAGGTCAATTAGATAATGTCGGTATTTTCTGGGGTAATTCGGCCCAAGAGTTAAAACACTACTTTGACACAGGATTAACGATCCAATCAGTACACCCAAGTCCACTCTCTGCCTACCGTGGATTCTTTGGCTCTAAGCCCTTTTCACAAGCTAACTCGCTACTTATTTCTAACGCTAAAACGATAATCAATTGGACATAGTTATAGCCCCGCAAAAAGATATGCGGGGCTATAACTATCGTAAGTGGTTAACCTATCCAGGCGTTGATTGGTGAAGATAGGAAGTAGATCATAAATAGTCCAGAAACAAGTAGTAGCAGAGGATGAACATCCTTGCGACGACCTTGTACTAGGCGGATTACAACGTGAGATACAAATCCTGCTCCGATACCTACTGAAATATTGTAGGTAAATGGCATCAGAATAATTGTTAAGAATGCTGGAATTGCAATTCCATAATCTTCCCAATCAATATTCTTAATTTGCGTCATCATTAAGAAGCCAACAATCACCAAAGCTGGAGTTGCTGCCTCATACGGAATAACCGCTACGAGTGGTGCTAGGAAAGTTGTTAACAAGAAGAGAACTCCGGTTACCACTGATGCCAGACCAGTGCGTGCTCCTTCTCCAACTCCTGCAGCTGATTCTATGTAGCTTGTGTTTGATGAAATGCTTCCAGCACCACCAGCAACTGCAGCTAATGAGTCAACTAGGAGAATCCGATCGTTATTTGGAATGTCTCCATTCTTATCAATCAAGTTGGCTTCATGTCCAATAGCAGTAACTGTTCCTACTGTGTCAAAGAAGTCAGACAACATGAGAGTAAATACAAAGAGAATTCCAGAAATCAATGAGATTCGATCAAATGAACCTAATAGATTGAATTGACCAAATAGACCAAAGTCAGGTTTTCCAACGATATCGGTTGGAATTGCTGGAACATTGAGTCCCCAACCCTTTGCATTAACGGCCCCTGTTGCACCGTTAAAGTTTGGTCCGATCTTAAACGCTGATTCAACGGCAATGGCGGCAACAGTTGCTGCAGCGATTCCGATAAGAAGTGCGCCCTTAATCTTCTTTACCATCAGAGCAATCGTCAAGAAAAGACCAAAAGCGAAGATGATAATTGGCCAGCCGACCAATGTTCCATTATCACCAAGGGTGACAGGAACTGGACCGGAGCCGGTCTTTCGAACGAAGCCGGCATCAACTAGACCGATGAGTGCGATAAAGAGACCAATTCCAACTGAGATCGCAATCTTTAGTTGTGGTGGTACTGCCTTAAAGACTGCAGTTCTAAATCCAGTCAAAACAAGGACGGTGATAATAAGACCCTCGATTACGACGAGACCCATTGCATCTGCCCACGACATCTTCGATGCGATTCCGACTGCAACGAAAGTATTGAGGCCAAGTCCTGTGGCAAGTGCTAATGGATAGTTACCAACAACTCCCATGAGAATCGTCAAGATTCCAGCCATGAGTGCCGTCATGGCTGCAACTGCCGCCAAGTTTGGTGCATCTCCGCCGCCAAGGAATTTTCCATCGGCATCTTTTGCGAGACCGATGATCAAAGGATTAAGAGCCACGATGTATGCCATTGTGAAGAA
>JBMOET010000042.1:0-10820 GCA_049314595.1 Candidatus Planktophila sp.
GCATCAGGTACAGATGAATCAGAGCGTTTGATTCCGCCTAAGAAGCTCAACATGGAAGGTGCTTTGGAGTTCTGTCGCGAAGATGAGTGCGTTGAAGTTACCCCGGCCGTTGTTCGAATCCGCAAGGTTGTCCTTGATGGTGACGAGCGAGCCCGCACAACTGCCCGTGCTAAAAAGGCTAACCAGAACGTTTAGTTTTCTGAGACGCTCTTTCGAAGCCACGGTTCTATGGTCGCTAATTTGAAAGTGCCCGTGTCAAAGAACTTCATTATCGCTGCGTAAATCTCTTTGCCCTGTAAAGTGAAGTGGTAGCCATTGATTCGCAGAAATACATCGGTTGCAGCAAATGCAACGCGCTTATTTCCATCGATAAACGGATGGTTGATTGCAAGGCTCTCAAAGAGTGCAGCTGCAGATTCAATGACATCTTTGTAGTATCCCGATTGAGGTCGAGCAACCGCCGACTCCAATGAGCCCATGTCACGAACACCATCGCTACCGCCATATCTCTTGATGAGCACCATATGCATCGCTAAGACATCGGGAAGAGTTAGGTAATTAACTTCAGGCATTACTGGGCGAGCTTTTGATAGAGATCATCGAACTCATCCATGCTTAAACCAAAGGCCTCCATGACATGAGTACGCGGGCGTTCATTTTGATGGCGCTCTAGGTACTCAGTGAGGGCTTCCTCAAGAATTGATTGGAACTGGCGGCCTTCTGACTGAGCCAGATTGCGCACAGCGGCCAGAAGCTCCTCGTCGGCTTGTGAAGAAAACTTTTCACGCTTGATTGTCATTAGTGCTCCCTAAATATCAAGATAAATCTTGATGAATCATGATAGCAGAGTAAGCGGCGCAGAACGTTGGAATTATCGCAAGGGCTGATTTGTCGCATGGGTCGGGCAAGATAACCACTGTGAGTACCAACAGCTTTAACCTTGTGCGCATAAACACCACACACGGTGTTCTGCAATTATCACCAGAACAAATAGCTGCAGTTGTTCACCGTGGATCGCCATTGGTAGTTCAAGGTGGCCCAGGCACAGGCAAGACAACGGTATTAATTGAAGCCGCTTTAGCACGAATTGCTGATGGACAAAACCCTGACTCAATTTTGTTGCTGACTTATGGTCGCGAACGCGCATCAGAGCTTCGAGATGCAATCGCGCTTCGAACAACCAAGACGATGTTTGAGCCTTTGGCGCGCACCTTTCACTCATTAGCATTTTCAATTGTAAAGATGAAAGCACACAGCGGCGATCCTGAACCGATTTTATTGAGTGGGCCTGAACAAGAAAGTTATATCAAAGAGCTTCTGGCTGGTGATATTGCCGATGGTTCTAAGGAGTGGCCGGAGGATTTGCATGCTGCTTTAACCACTAATGGTTTTGCCCGCGAGCTACGCGATTTAATTCTGAGAGCATCCGAACGTGGCATTGGACCAACCCAGTTAGAGGTACTTGGTATTTCAGAGGGTGAAAAGTATTGGACTGCGGCAGCTAAGTTTTGGCAGCGCTATATCAACTCGATGGTGATGCGCGAAATTAGTGCATCTGATGCCAAGGAGCGCATCGATCCTTCAGAGCTTGTATCCAGAGCAACAAATCACTTGCACAATAATCCAGATGTCTTAACAAAACTACGTGCACGCTTTACAACAATTATGGTTGATGAGTTTCAAGAGAGTGATCCGGCACAACGTGCATTACTAGCAATCTTGGTGGGCAGTGATGTAATCCTCTGCGCCGATGCCGATAGTGCAGTGGGGCGTTTTCGTGGCGCCGATCCCGATGGTTTATCGGCAGCCCTTGATCCATATCGCACACATCAGATTGTATTAACAACAGATTTTCGCAGTGATCGTGCAATATTTGAAGTCGGCCATACATATGTGCAGGGCTTTAAAGGCGCACCACTTACCCGCAAACGCACCTGTGGCAGCGAAAAAGAGGGTTCTGTGGCGGTACATCGCTTTAGATCAGGGGCAGAAGAAGCAGCCTTTATTGCCCATCAATGTCGCAGTGCGCACTTGCGAGATGGCGTTTCCTATAGCGACATGGCAGTTATTTTACGCAGCCCAGGTGTTACCGCATCGGCGCTGCGCCGAGCATTTTCATACGTTGGGGTTCCTGTTGCCAGTGAGCTTCAAGCCCTTGCCGGTAATCCTGCAATCGCGCCTTTCTTATTACTTGCCCGTATTGCCATTAAAGCGCAGCCATTAACCCTGGATACGGCTGAACGATTATTAGTGAGCGAGTTTGGCGGTGCTGATTCAATTTCACTGCGCAGAATCCGTCGTGCCATGATTGGCGCACGCCCAGAAGGTGATGAACGCTCGGGTACACAGTTGTTACTCGATGCAATTAACGATGGCGAGATCCTGATTGAAGGCGCCGATTCAATTATTCGCGTGCATACTCTGTTAGAAAAAGCGCGCGCAGTTGCTCGCAATAAATCCGCCTTAGCCGATGACCTGTTGTGGGCTATTTGGGATAATGCCGTTACCAGTGATGGCCAGAAACTATCGAGTGCATGGCGCACCCAATCACTTCGTCCAGGCGTACGCGGCGCAGCCGCAGATCGCGACCTAGATGCCATGATGCAGTTATTTGAAAGCGCTGCGCGATATTCAGAGCGTTTTCCATTATCTGGTCCCGCCGCATTCATTGCTGAAATTGCAACCGAAGATATTGCTGGAGATGTAATAACAGCAAAGGGTGTGCGGCCAGACTTTGTAGAAATTCTGACCGTACATAGTGCAAAAGGTCGTCAGTGGGATTTAGTAGCAGTTGCTGGATTACAAGAAGGCACGTGGCCAAACTTAAAAACGCGATCATCGTTATTGGGCGCAGAGCGTTTAGTTGAGCGCCAACGTAACCCGGATATTCCCCGAGATCAGCTAGATGTTATTTCGGCAAATGGCTTAATGCAGGATGAAGAGCGCCTTTTCCATGTGGCTCTAACCCGTGCTAAACACTCACTTTTCATCACTGCTGTGCAGCGCGATGATGAGGAGCCTTCTCACTTCTTTGAAGCTATTGAAGTCATGGTCAATAAAACCGATCTAGATGAGCCAGTACTGACCGATGTTCCTCGCCCTATTACCGCCCCTGCACTTGTGGCCGAACTTCGCGCGAACTTACATGGTGACAATGCCGTCGAGGCCGCTGCGCTATTAAAAACCATGAGCACCGAAGGTATCTATCTAGCCGATCCTGACAATTGGATCGGCTCTGTGCCTCTTAGTACTGACCAACCTGTTATCGAAAGCGATAAGGAAGTAGTTGTCTCACCCAGCGGGGCTGAATCATTTGTTGAATGTGGAGTTAAATGGTTCCTTCAAAACAATGGTGGCACGGATGGAGATAGCACTGCGCAGGTTTTAGGTTCTGCGATTCACGCATTTGCGGCAAAGATGGTTCAAGAACCAGGAACCACCAGAGAAGATCTCATTACTAATCTTCAAAGCTCGTGGAAGCTGATCGATCCCGATTCAGGATGGGTCAGCGCATCGCATTTAGAAAGCGCCGTTACGATGCTCGAAAAATTCGTTGCATATCACGCCAAAACTACGCGCACGGTTGTAGATGCAGAAATGCGATTCGATGTGACACTTGGTCGGGCGCGCATCAAGGGCAGTGTGGATCGCTTAGAGGTCGAGGCCGATGGCTCACTCTTTATTATCGATTTCAAAACTGGAGCCAGTGTAATAAGCACTAAGGATGCAAAAGAGAATCTGCAGTTAGCTAGTTACCAAGTTGGAATCGTCGAAGGTGGATTCACACAAGGCACAACCACTGCCGGTGCCGAGCTCGTCTACCTAGGTACCGATGCCGCCGGTGCAACACTTCGCAAGCAAGAGAACATCGATATCGACGCAACGAAAGTAAAACTCAATGAAATTGCCGATGGCATGGGCGCATCTACCTTCTTTGCAACCATCAATAAGCGCTGTAAAGGCTGTCCAGTACGCAAATCCTGTCCCGTTCAAAGCGATGGACGGACGGTGATTTCATGACTTTAGATGCCAAGTACTCGCCGGAAGAGATCATCGCCAAACTGCAAGCCCACCCAAAGTTTGGTGCTTCGATTACACCGATTACTAAGTTTCAGTCGGCGATTATCAGTAGTGATTTAGAGCCGGCGGTAGTTATCGCTGGTGCAGGCTCTGGCAAGACCGAGACGATGAGCAATCGAGTTTTATATTTAGTTGCTAACGGTTTTGTTAGCCCAGATCAAATCTTAGGTCTAACCTTCACGCGTAAAGCCGCCGGTGAACTATCGGTGCGAATTCGCAAACGTTTGCGGCAACTTGCAACTCTTGATGAGTTCAAACACATTACTTCAACAGCAACATCGGTCACGACTTATCACTCGTATGCAGGTAAGTTACTCAGCGAACATGCGATTAGATACGGAATCGATGCCGATGCCGAGCCGTTGGGTGAAGCGGCAATCTGGCAGATCGCATCTGATGTTGTTCGCAACTGGTCTGATGATTCATATCGCAATCAAAGCGCCGTCAGCACTGTCATTAAAGACTTATTGGGGCTTTCAAAGTTAATGATGGAGCACCAAGTTGCCGGTACTGACATACAGTCGGTCGGTGAGCAGATTATTCAAGAGTTAGCAATGCTCGAAGGTGCACCAAATGAAGAGGTACGTTCTGTTCAACGTGCCATGCTGCAACGTAACTCACTCTTACCTATGGTCGAGGCATTTATGCAACGTCGCAGAGCTGCCGGCGAGTTCTCATTTGATGACCAGATGTCATTGGCTGCAGATATTGCCCAGAACTTTGCCGATGTTGGTGTGTTAGAGCGCGGTAAGTATCGCGTTGTCTTGCTCGATGAGTATCAAGATACCTCCCAGTCACAGGTACGAATGCTGTCATCGCTCTTTGGTGATGGGCATCCAGTAATGGCCGTAGGAGACCCATCGCAAGCCATTTATACCTGGCGCGGGGCATCGGCCGGCACAATGGCATCGTTCACCACATATTTTCCCAAGCTAGATTCGCAGATAGGGACATCGCAATTTACTTTGCCAACAACATTTAGAAACGATGCCATAATCTTGGCAGCGGCAAATCGAATCAGCGAAAAGATTAAATCTGATGGCGGACAACAAGTGGTGCAGCTAGAAGCTCGTCCTAACGCCGGCAAGGGTGAAATCGCCTATGGAGTCTTTGAAACTATCGATGCTGAAGCTACCGCTATTGCCGAATACATCAAGGCCAACTGGTCGCCAACTTCGGGTGCGACATCGGCAGTCTTAGTCCGAAAGCGCGCACAAATAACTGCTATCGAAAACGCACTTCGCAATGAAGGCCTACCTGTTGAAGTCATCGGCATTGGTGGATTAATTCATGTTCCCGAAGTCGCAGATATTCTCACATTGCTAAAAGTAATCACGAATCCAGATGCAGGATCTGCCGTTATGCGTCACCTCACCGGACCGCGAATAAATTTGGGGCCTCGAGATATTGCGGCGCTCGGAGCATTTAGTCGTGATCGTGCTAAAGCGCTGCATGCAGATTCAAAGAGCTTTATTAAAAAAATCGCAGCTGGAAATCCCGATCAACTGGAGGCCGATGATCAATTTGCCGGCTCGATTATCGATGCTCTCGATGAGATTCATTCTGCAAAGCGAGAAGGATTCAGCGATATTGGTTATCAAAGACTCGTGCGCTTTGCAGGTGATCTACGCAGATTACGCTCGCGCGCTGGGGGACAGATAAGTGATCTGATCAGTGAGATTGAAAACTATTTGATGGTGGAGTCTGAGACAACTCTTCGCGATGGTTCTCAATCTGGGCGCAGGCATGTAGATCGCTTCCTCGATGAAGCGGCAAAGTTTGAACGAAGTGGTGGAACAGTTACAGCCTTTTTAGATTGGTTAGATGTTGCCGCCGATGCCGAGGGTGGGTTAAAGGCTGGGGCCCCTGAAATACGCAGTGATGTAGTCCAGATTTTGACGGTTCATATGGCTAAAGGGGCCGAATGGGATGTCGTTGCAGTACCCGGTCTAGCTACAGGAACTTTTCCTAGTAACAACACAAATGATCCAGATAACTGGTTAAAGAATGAGAAACATATTCCTTTTCCACTTCGAGGTGACGCCAAAGAACTACCCGTATTTTCTCTACACGGTATTACAAAAAATAGTGAGGCTGCTAAAACGATTAAAGCCTTTGGCGGCATGTGTGTAGATAATATAAAGATGCGTGAAGAGATGCGTCTTGCCTATGTTGCCGTAACGCGCGCTAAATCGCATCTGATCTGCACAACCTCGCGCTGGCGAGACGGAGCAAAACCTGTTGAACCGAGCGAAATCTTTTACTTAGTCGCCGAAGTTGCAAGTGCACTTGGCGGTCTGATGGTTTCGGATTCACCAGCACCAGATGATGGTGCCGAAAACCCAACGTTAGAGAGTCCAATTAATGCGATGTGGCCATGTGATCCACTGGGTAATCGCCGCAGCGCATTTGATGCCGCAATTGATTTAGTAAAGCTCAGTGATGCCCATACTTTGGGTGAAACTGATATACCTCATGTTGCTTCATGGATTCACGATGCGCAAGCAATCATTGCCGAACATCAAGTGAAAAATAATGGATCAATTAATGTGCCATTGCCTTCCAGGCTTTCAACGTCAACTTTAGTTGCACTCCACGAAGATCCACAGGAGCTAGCACTTGCTATTCGCAGACCCATGCCCCGCGGACAGGATCAATATTCACGACGTGGAACCGCTTTTCACTTATGGGTCGAACGTCAGTTCACTGATGCTGCAACCTTATTTGGCGATGAGTATTTAGATTACTTAGATCCATTAGAGGATGATTCAAAGTTAGAGGATTTAAAGAAGGCCTGGCTCTCCAGTGAGTTTGCTCATCGCACACCAGTACGCGTAGAAGTTCCCTTTGAAACCACTATTGCAGGGGTATTAATCCGGGGCCGAATCGATGCTGTGTATGCAACGGCCACGGGCTTTGAGGTCGTTGACTGGAAAACTGGATCAAAGAAGTTGGGGCAATCGGCATCGATTCAATTAGCTATGTATCGCTTAGCGTGGGCCAAACTAACGGGTGCCAATATTTCTAGCGTCAGCGCAGCTTTTCACTATGTTCCAACGTCGCTTACAGATAGACCGGCAGATTTATTTGATGAGGCGGCCTTGATCGCGCTGATTCACAAAATTAACGAAAAACCTTAGTCAACTTCGATCTGCAGCGGTAAGTGATCACTCATTCCCGAATGTGGGTATGGAATATGGACAACATCAGTGGCGTCAAGTTCTTGAGATAGAAAATAATCGATCTGCACCTTTGGATACCAGCTTGGAAAAGTGCGCTGAATAGCTAATGACTGCCACCTAAAGCCACCAACGATTCGCATAAATGGGATATTGAGATCGCCCATAATAAGTATCTTGGATTTATCAGTTACACCCAAAGTATTTGCCCATCGTTTAATCTGTATGAGCTGCCTAATATTAAAAAACGGAACAAAAGATAGATGTGTATTAATCACTAACCACCCATTATCTAGAATCGCAGCGATGGCACTTCGTGGATGATCGCGAACATAGAAACGTTTCATCTTTCCATCAACAGGAAATGTCATCATCACGCCAACAGGGGATCCCTTTAAATCTAAACGATGCCAGGAATGAACAGGAAGTTTGGAGACGATACCGATTCCATAACCGGCTCCTGCAATCTCGCTTTTTTCGGTGACGATTTTGTTGTCGTTTTCATCGGTCTTGCGCCACTTTTCATCGGGTGAACCCATTAACGATGGTGCAAAAGCCCAGTGCGGTGCACCCATCATTGTTGCAACAGCGCCCACTTGATTGTGATTGCCTGATCGCTCTAAAAAATAATCGACTTCCTGTAGACCAATAAGGTCGCTTCGCAAGTGCGCAATCTCAGCCTCCAAAAGTGCATAGTTGTCGGCATCTTTATCGGGCGGCATCGCTTCTCCGTGCAGTAAATTCCATGATGTTAGGCGCATGGGGCGATGCTAGTAGTCTGAGCAACTTAATGAGCGCTAGAAACCAATCCCTCTCGCCCATCGATCGAGCCAGTCACCTGCGCAGCGATGGAGATGCCTTAGCCCTGCTCTGGAAAACCGCGGCAATTCTGCCTGTCATCGATGGACATATTGGCGCTGGCCCAGATGGTTTGCGATTTGTTGATGCACAGATGGTTGAGTTTTTAGCCGCATCCTTTGAAACCGGGGAGCGATACTTTTTAGGTCTGGCTCGCGAGGGCGGTCAAGCATTTTTTGCGTGGCGTACATCGTGGATCAACGAGCCAAGTGATGAGACAGTGAAGTTCGATGGCTTTAAAACTCTGCGTGAAGTCGGTTCAGATCTCAGTGAAGTTGAATTAACACTTGCAATGCACGCCGTGGGTTTGAGCAATTGGCATAAAATTCATCCACGCTGTTCTAGATGCGGTGCACAGACTGTTGCCGACCTAGGTGGAAGCGTGCGAGTCTGTGTTGAAGACTCATCACAACATCATCCACGCACAGATCCTGCAGTTATTGTTTTAGTTAAAGACGCGACCGATCGAATTTTGTTAGGCCATCAACCGATTTGGCCAGAAAAGCGTTTTTCAACTTTTGCTGGCTTTGTTGAACCTGGTGAATCATTTGAAGAGTGCGTTTCGCGCGAAGTCTTTGAAGAGGCCAATGTTTACTGTAACGATATTAATTACTTGGCATCACAGGCCTGGCCATTTCCAGCATCAATCATGATCGCCTTTGAAGCAATTACAGATCATCCAGAAGATGCCAAACCAGATGGTACTGAGATTATTGAAGTTCGTTGGTTTAGTCGCGATCAGATGAAGGCGGCAGTTGTATCAGGGGATTTATTACTGCCACCGATGATCTCGGTTGCGCGAAAAATGATTACAGGGTGGTACACAGCTAAAGACGGTTACGGCGTTGATGATTTAATCGGCGGTGAATCGTGGAGAGCGTAAATAACGATATACGCGCCGAGGAGATTCTTGAGGCGCTAGATAACGAGCAACGTGCAGTTGCCCTCGTTACTCGAGGCCCGATCTGCGTTATTGCCGGTGCAGGAACCGGCAAAACCCGCGCCATTACACATCGAATTGCATATGCCGCTGCTATTGGAGTGATGGATCCGCACAAGGTTTTGGCCCTTACTTTTACTGCACGTGCGGCAGGAGAAATGCGCATGCGCCTTCGCTCGTTGGGCGTGCCAGCCGTTGCTGCTCGCACAATTCACGCCGCCGCCCTTAAGCAGCTGACGTTTTTTTGGCCACAAGTCTTTGGTGGGCGCACTCCTGATCTGATTACAACTAAGACCAGCTTTATTACCGAAGCCATTAAACGCGCTGAATTAACTAGTGAGCTCTCTATTACATCCCGTGATTTAATGCGAGATATTGCATCAGAGATTGAGTGGGCAAAAGTCTCACAAGTAGCACCGCAAGACTATTTGGCAGAGCTTGGTAAACGTCCAGTAAAACCACGAATCAACGCCGAACAAATCGCCAAGGTGTACACCGCATATGAGTCAGTAAAACAACAAGAGCGGGCGATGGATTTTGAAGATGTCTTATTGCTTACAACGGCGATGATTGAGCAAGAGCGCGAAGTTCGCGAACGAGTTCAAGATCAATACCGATTCTTCACCGTTGATGAGTATCAGGATATTTCACCGTTGCAGCAACGGCTCATAAATGCTTGGCTGGGTTCGCGTCAAGAGATCTGTGTCGTTGGAGATCCTGCACAAACGATTTACTCATTTGCGGGGGCAACTCCAGTTTTCCTAAACTCATTTACTCAGCGCTTTCCAGAGGCTGAAGTCGTTCGCTTAACTACTGGCTATCGCTCTACTCCTGAAATTACTTTTATGGCCAATAGCATTTTGCGTAAAGCGCAAATGGGACAAGAGCTTGTCGCCCTCAACGACCATGGTGATAAACCAACCGTGGATGCCTTTAAAGATGAGAGCGCCGAAATTGCTGGAATCGTTGATTGGATAAAAGATTTACTAGGTAGCGGAACACAGGCACAAGAGATCGCTATTTTGGCGCGAACAAACAGCCAGCTCAATACCCTTGAACGTGCAATGAATGCGGCCAAACTGCCTTATCAAGTGCGAAACAGTGAGCGATTCTTTGATCGCCCCGATGTACGCGAATTCTTAAAGCTGGTGCGCAACGCCTCGGTGATTCCAACTGAAGGCGTTTCATGGCTAGATGAGCTTCGTACTTTGGCTCAACCCTTCTTAACCGGGGCGCATATCGATGGAATCGCGGCGCTGCTGCACTTAGCTCGCGAGCTAGATGCCGATAGCGGATTTACACCTAAGAATCTACGTACTTATTTACGCGAACTTGAGGACCGAGTTCAGCAAAATAATCCACCAACCATGCCAGTTACAACTCTTGCAACTTTGCATGCAGCTAAAGGCCTTGAGTGGGAGCGCGTATTTTTGATGGGCGTCAGCGAAGGTCTTTTGCCACTTGAAAATAGTTCTACGAGCAATGATCAAGCTTCAATCGATGAAGAGCGTCGTTTGTTCTATGTAGGAATCACACGGGCGAAGGTAGATCTACACCTGAGTTATCGCGGTAAGCCTTCACGTTTTCTCATTGAAGCTGGGCTTATCACTTAAACGCTCTTTCAGTTAGAACTGATTATTCGATGTTTCGCTTACCAGAACTAATTGCGATAGTTCTCGTGTATGAATAGAAGTTGAGCGCTGCTTTACCTTGCTCTCTCATTCCATATGATGAATCTTTGCTTCCTCCGAACGGCGCATGGA
>JBMOET010000043.1:0-10587 GCA_049314595.1 Candidatus Planktophila sp.
CTTTGCATCGGCGGCAGTCTTTGCATCGGCGATTAACTTATCGGCAGCGGCCTTATCTGCGATTAATTTGTCTGCCGCAGCCTTATCGGTGGCGGCTTTAATTTCTAGGGCAAGTTGCGTTGAAGTGATTACTCGTACTGATGGCGATAATCCTGCATCCGCAAGTATTGATAAATCGGTCTCATCACTAATCACTAAAGTCGTGAATTGTGACGAAGCAAATACATTGGTACTTACCGATAAAACAGAGGCTGGCAATGTATAGGTATTAGAGGTGATCCCTGACGGATATGCGACCAAAATTTCGCCATCTATATCAAAGAGAACACCGGCTTTTGAAATAAAGCTTGTAGAAGAAGCCTCTACATTGATTTCTATAAGTTTTGTTGTGTTTAGAAAAGCATCTGTTGCAATTTCAGTAACCGATGATGGAACCGTGAAAGATGAATTGGCATTAACTCTGGAATAAAACAACAACTTAGTTTGCTCATTGTCATATAAGGCGCCATTGGAGACAAGCAGAGCCGTATTTCCCGCCTCTAGTGAGATGGACTCCAAGAACTTAACCCCGGTGAGGGCTAACTCAGCGATTTCAGTAACTGTGGAAGGAATAACAAAACTTTTCGCAGCATTTGCGGCAGGGTAGACAATCAGTGATTCTTTGCCTTTATCAAAGAGAACTCCATTTATTGATGAGTAATCCAGATTATTTGCATCAACAGTAATCGAGGTCAATGCAGGAGTGGAGTAGAAAGCCCGACTACCGATACTTGTGACAGAGCGAGGAATGGTAATTGCCGTCAGTGCAGAGTCGCCATCGAAGGCATTTCCACCAATGAATTCCAGTGAACTTCCCAACGTTATCGTTTTTAGATTTCTAGCATTTCTAAACGTTGCAGTTTCAATACGCTTAACCGTGTTAGGGAGTGTAAAACTTGTCTGGGTGCTTTTAATCGGGAATGAATACAGAAGAGTTTTGGCCTTATTAAGTAGAGCTCCATCTGAGACAACATAGTTTTGATTAGCAGTATCTACTGTGATTGCAGCAAGAGATGTAGCTCCATCTAAGACATTTGCACCGATGCTTGTCACAGAGGCAGGAAATGAAATTGAGGCCAAGCTGGAGGCGCCAGAGAATGCACTCTCACCGATACTTGTTACAGAATTTGGAATAGTAATCGAAGTTAGTGATGTAGCTCCTAGAAAAGCTGAGCTAGCAATTGTGGTGACCGTACTTGGAACCGTAAAACTCTTCTGTGAATTGGCCGCCGGGTAGGCCATCAAAATAGTTTGACTCTTGTTAAAGAGAGCACCATGCAATACTGAGTAGCTTGGATTTACAGATGACACTGTGAATGTAGTTAAGGAACTAGTTCCACTGAAGACGTTTGTACCTATAAAGGTTACAGAGCTAGGTATCGAAATAGTCACTAATGATGATGCACCGCTAAAGGCATTCGAAGCGATGTTTGTTAATGAATCAGGTAAAGACATTGATCTAATGCCCGTAAGTCCCCAAAACGCACTTGCCCCAATTGTTGTAACGCTGTTATCTAGGACGACATCACCGGCACATTTAGTTGCAGGTGCAGGGAAGGGGCGAAAAACGACCCCCTGGTTCACGAAGTAGTTTCCGCCTCCAGAGCATCGAGTGTCTGGTTCAGCAGATGCTTGTGAAATTGATAATCCACTGAGCACAAAGGCCAATAGAAGTAATGAAATCAATCTCTTACGAGAATTCAATGTGGCCCCAGACCGTTGCTTAGAGAGGCTTTATAGTAGCGAACCAATCAAGGGCTTCTGGATTGGCTAAGGCGTCACGGTTTCGAACCTCACGGCCATTAATCACATCAGTAACAGCAAGTTCAACTAACTTATTGGATTTAGTGCGCGGTAACGCTGGAGCAACAACTATTAGATCAGGCACATGGCGTGGACTTGCCTGTGTGCGTAACGCCAATTTAATCTCTTTTTCAGTCGCCTCAGTGAAATCCTGGCCTGGTTTTACGACTACAAAGAGAACTACTCGAGTATCACCATCCCAGTCCTGCGAAACAGCCATAGCTTCCAATACTTCTGGAAAAGTTTCAACTACTCGATAGATCTCTGCAGTACCAATTCGTACACCTTTTGAATTCAATGTTGCATCGCTGCGTCCAAATAAAGTAAATCCGCCAGTTGCAGATTTCGATGCGAAATCTCCGTGCGTCCAGACACCAGGGAAGCCCTCAAAATAGGCAGCTGTGTACTTTTCATTATTTCTATCGCCCCAAAAACCAATTGGCTTGGATGGAAATGGAACTGTGCAAACAAGTTCACCTTTCTCATCTAGCTGTGCAGGCTTTCCTGCCGCGTTAAAGACATCCATCGCCATTCCTAAGCATGGGCCTTGCAGCTCTCCGCGATAAACGGGCTTAGTTGGAACCCCTGCTAAGAAACACCCACATATATCGGTTCCGCCAGACATCGAAGCTAAATGCACATCCTTCTTAATCGATGAGTACACATAATCAAAACTCTCGGGTGATAACACTGAACCTGTAGAACCAATTACTTTGACGCTCGAAAGATCATGAGTTTTAATTGGCTCTAAGCCCTCTTTATGTGCCGTGTCAATTAGCTTGGCTGAGACTCCAAAGAAATCCAAACGCTCTGCTTGTGCGATATCAAATAGTCGTGAAGGCGCTGGATGCATAGGTGCACCATCAAATAAAACAACAGTTGCTCCGCGCCCGAGCGCCATTATTAACCAGTTCCACATCATCCAGCCACATGTTGTAAAGAAAAATACCTTTTGATCTTGGGTAATATTGAATTGATACAACATTTCGGCATTGGCTTTTAACATGACGCCTGCACCGCTATGGGTGATGCACTTGGGCTTTCCGGTAGTACCAGATGAAAAGAGAACAAAGCCTGGGTGGTCAAAGGCAAGAGGTGTGAAATCTAATGGTGAGCCCATAAACGGCGCTATCCATGCCGAAAACTGACTTATTTGAACTGTATAAATCAGAGTTGGTAGCAGCTCTTGAATCTGGGTGACCTTTGAGGCGCAGTCAAAAACCTTACCGTTGTATTGATATGAATCTGCGGCCAGCAAAACTTTTGGTTCAATCTGTCCGAAACGATCTTGTACGGCGCCGGGAGCAAAATCAGGGGATGCAGTTGAAACCGTAGCGCCAATACTCAGTGCACCTAGGGTAAAAACTACCGTCTCAGCGACATTAGGTACCCACGCCACAACTCGATCTCCCTTAACAACACCTAATGCTTTGAGCGCAGCCGTTGTAGCGCCAACTTGTGCGCGAAGCTGAGCCCACGTTGTCTGACTTCGCGTTCCATCTTCTAGTATCGAAACTATTGCAAGGTCATTATCGTTTCCCTTAGATAAGAGATTTTCAGCAACATTTAACGTTGCATCCTTGAAGAAGCGAGCAGAGATGAAATCTCTCCCCGCATCGTAAGAAACTGAACCTTTGTGTCCGATAATCTGGCACTCATCCCAGGCCTTTGACCAAAACTCTCCTGGGTTTTCCACGCTCCAAGAATGTAGTTGATCATATGATTCAAAGCCGAGTTGAATTTGTAACTTGGCAACTGCGGTATCGCTAGAACCTTTAGGTTCCCATAGTTTTGTGCTCATTGAGATTTCTTGGTAATCGCTCTAAGTCGGAGCTTGTAGTAGGCACCGGATAGACCACCAGGTGCAAACATGACAACAAAGATAAAGAGGAGACCCAAGACAAATGCCGGCTCGGCGATAGGGCCACCGATCCACTTTGGGATTGTCTTAAATGACTCTTGTTGTGTTAAATCCTGCATACGAGTTGTGGCGACTGAGTAAATGATTCCACCTATTACTGCGCCCCAGCGTGTTACTGCCCCGCCTAAAACCACCATCAATAAGAGGCTAATAGTCACGCCTGCATCAGCAAAGCGAGGCGCAGCACTGCCTGCAGCCAGCAACATCACATTACCCAATAAAGCAGCTAGAGCAGCGCTAATTACAAAGGCCAGCAACTTAAAACGCTGCGTATTAAGACCTAGTACTTGTACGCGCAGCTCATTATCTCTAAGGGCCGCAAACACACGTCCAGCTGAACTCTCTGTGACCCACCAAATAACAGCATAAGTCAGAGCCATGGCAGCAAGGGCGGTCCAGTAAATATATTTAGTGTTTACAACGCTAATCCAGAACTGCGGAATTAAATTGGCGTTAAGTGCGATTCCATTTTCTCCACCAGTTAAGTCAAAGAAGTTGCGCTCAAGAATCACATGGCCGGCCTCACCAAAGGCCAAGGTAACCATTGCAAATGTAATTCCACTGGTTCGCAATGATGCCGCACCAACCAAAAGCGCCAGTAATGCACTTACTGCGATTGCTATTAGAGAGGCTAGCCACCAAGAAACAACTTCATGGTTAATAAGAATACAGGTGACATAAACACCGGTTGCAAAATAAAGAGCATGGCCAAATGAGAGCAAGCCAGTAAAACCAAAGAGCAAATCGTAAGTAAGTGCTAAGCCACCCCAGATAAATGCAACTGCCATAGTTTGTTGTAAGCCAGGTCTGCTCAAAGGATTATTACCAAGTACTGGAGCAAGTGCCAACAGTGCCATAACAACACCAAGCAGCGGTCGAGAGTATTTCCAACGCAACATTATGATCGCACCTTTCCTAATAAACCCTGTGGTCTAATAAGTAAGACAACGGCTAACAAAATTACTACGACAAAGTCACCCAGACCCGTTGCATAGTAATTTGCGAACTGCTTAATAATTCCAATAAGCATGGCTGCCAAGAAGCTGCCAGGTACTGAACCCATGCCACCAATAACAACCACAATAAATCCGTAGATTAAGTATGAGCCAGCAATGAGGGGAGATACTCCATTGGAGTAGACCGAGACCAGTACTCCACCCACTCCAGCGGCAAAGCCACCTAAGAAGAAGACCGTGCTAAAAGCCTTGCGCACATTGATTCCAAGGGCATCGACCATGTGACGGTTTTCTACACCTGCACGGATGATCAAGCCAATGCGCGTGAACTTGAGAAGGGCCCAGTTGCCAATCAACAAAAGAATCGCGGTAGAAATGTAGATAACTCGGTCGGCTGGAATCTGAGCTCCACCAATATCGATAGCGGTTAAAAACCACATAGGGGTTGGAAACATCCGCAAGTCATTACCAAACCAGCCGCCCAAGACCGCTCCCACTACCAAAGAGACACCAACGGTGACTAGGGCCTGGTCAATATGTCGCTCGTATAGTCGAGTAATTAACAACTGCTCAATGAGCAAAGCAAATAGCCCTGCAGCTAAGCCACCGATAATCATGGCAAGAAGAAATTCAGGGATGGTAGTTTCAAAGCCCATCTTGCTAGCGACCCAAAAACCAACAAAGGCGCCTACGGTCAAGAAGCTACCGTGAGCAAAGTTGAGAACACCCATCAAACCGTAAATCAGCGAGAGCCCTGAGGCAATCAGGAAGTACAAGGCACCCAAACCAATGCCTGTGATTCCAATAAGGATGAAAGCCTCCATTATTTGTGACCTCCGCTAACGCCTAGCATTTGATGAACCCATGCTGGGTCACTTAAGTTTTCGGGACCACCTTGAAAAATCACTTTTCCTTGATCCATGACGATCACGTTTTCAGCAACACGTTTAACCAGTGCAAGGTTTTGTTCTACAAGCAACATTGTTGTCTTGTGAGCAACCTTAACCAATGCATTAGCAACCTCAGTTACTAACTTTGGTGCTAAACCCTTTGTAGGTTCATCGACTAGAAGAATTTCATTTTCATTGAGCAGCGCTCTAGCAATTGCCACCATCTGTTGCTGGCCGCCTGACAACGATCCGGCCAGCTGGGCCGCACGTGTATCTAGCTCAGGAAAGAGCTCGAAAATATTTTTATAGGCATCGTCATTATTTTTGTTGCGAGATGCCAAAGTTAAGTTCTCGCGCACCGATAAAGTTGAGAAAATCTCTCGATCTTCGGGCACATATGCCACACCGGCTTGTGCAATCTTGTATGTCGGCGTTCCAAGTATCTGCTGACCATTCAGCTCAACTGAGCCAGTGCCTTGATAAAGCCCCATGATGCTCTTGAGTGTTGTGGATTTACCAACGCCGTTGCGTCCAAGGAGTGCAGTTACTTTGTGTGCTGGTACATCAAAAGTCACACCATGCAAGATGTGGGATTCACCAATCTTTACGTTTAGATCCTTAACGGTTAGTGCGTTCATAGCGCTTCACCAATGTATGCAGATTGAACAATTGGATTATTAATTACGTTTTGTGGCGTATCGCAGACCAGCAATTCACCGTAATTGAGAACCGCGATGCGATCGGCAAGCCCCAAAATAACCTCCATATGGTGCTCCACAATTAACACAGTCTTCTTGTGCACAGTGGCCAATGAGCGAATAATTTCGACTAGCTCTGGCACATTTTCGACGCTCATACCGGCCATTGGTTCATCAAGTAAAACAATCTCAGATTTTGAAGCAAGCACGATTGCAATCTCTAAGCGGCGTTTGTCACCGTGAGATAAAGCGCCGGCTCGATGAAGCGCGTATGCAGAAAGGCCGACCTTTGCCAGTGCATCGTGGGCATGGGCAACAACATCGGTGAACTTATAAGCGTTCCTAGTTAAGTTCATAGACTTACCGTGTGCGGCTTGGGCTGCGATACGAACATTTTCTAAGCAGGTGAGATTTACAAAAACACTCGATGTTTGAAAAGTGCGCGCGATGCCAGCTTTAGCGCGCTCATGTGGTGGCAAATCTGTTACATCTAGATCGCCAATAAAGATTTGGCCTCGGGACGGTTTACGGATTCCACTGAGCAGATTAAAAAAGGAGGTTTTTCCCGCACCGTTTGGACCGATGATTCCAAGGGTTTCATTCGGTTTTACGGAAAGGGTTATTCCATCCAGAATCTTTGCGCCACCAATATCTAGCGACAGATCATTAACGTGCAGTGCTGAAATCAAATGCTTAACTCCCTTAGATTCTTAAGGCGTAATATATAAAGAACCCCAGTGTATTTCTACACTGGGGTTCATTTACTTATATGTTATGTATTACGCACCAACTGCAGAGATAGTCTTCTGCAAAACAGGTACATAACCTGAATCAGTCTTGGTCAGACCAACAAGGAACATTGGCTGGATAAGAAGGTGTGAAGAGGCACTGACCTTCATCTGGCCCTTAACGCCGAGCCATGACAAGCCTTCTAGCTTGCTGATCATGGTGTCAACGTTTTGAGATGGATTTCCGGTAAGGGCTGCAACAATCATCTTGGCAGCATCTGCACCTGTTGAGGTGAATAGATCCTGAGTCTTCTTGTTAGCAGCAAACCATGCAGCCATATCTTGTGATGCAGCTGACTTAGATGCACCTGCGAAGTAGCTATTTGTCATGATTGCGCCAGTACCCTCAAAGAGAGTTCCGTAGATGTTGTATGTAGCTGCGCCAGCAAGACCAGTAATTGGCTTCTGAGTCTTGAATGCGCCCTGCACCTTAAGTGAAGTCAACATTGCACCAGCTGTAAGTGCATTTGACCATGCAATAAAGATGTATGTTCCATTGGCATCAGCGGCCTTCTTTGCAAAAGGTGTGAAATCTGATGTTGATGTTGGAACCTTGATTACTTCAAATAGTGCACCCTTTGGTCCCATCAAAGCCTTGGCGGCCACGATGTTTCCATCACCGAACAGATTGTCTTCTACGAACAAAACAACCTTCTTGCCAATGATTGGCTTAACGCCAGCAAGTGGAGCTAAGTCCTGAGTAGATGAGTTGCCTGAACGGAATACATACTTATTAGCAGCAGATGTAACCAAGTCATTCTTGGCAGGTCCTGAGATATAGAGAACCTTGTTCTGTGCAGCTAGAGGTCCAAGTGTTAGTGCAACTGCAGATCCTGCAGTTCCAACAATTATCTTGGTGCCGTTTCCGACCATATCCTTAAATGTTGCAGTGGCTGAAGCAGGATCAGCAGCATCATCTTTAGATGTAACAACAAGCTTTTGACCATTAACGCTCATCTTGCCGCGTGTGTAGTAATTCAAGCCCCATGCAAGTCCATCGTTATATGCAAGTCCATATGAACCCAATGGGCCAGATGTTGAAGTAATAACTCCGATTTTAATATCTGTTGCTGCCTGTGCAGGTGCCATGCTTGGCATGATTACTGCAGCTGCAAGAACAGCAATTCCCAAACGTGAAAGTGAGCGTTTGCTCATGTAGAGATCTCCTAATCAAATGGATAAGCCAATCGAGGGATGGGCTTCTTAGGGATAAATCTAAGGCCTTGCCTCTGTAACTGTTAAATCGCCAGATTGCTTTTTGATAACACTTTTGCAACTTGTGAATAGAAACACGGGAAGTTCCAAGGCTATCCCCAGCAAAAGGGGTTGGTTTCAGGGGCTTGCAGGGGCAGACTTGGCCCCATGTCACTTCCAACACTCAAAACCCTGGTGCCGGTTTCAGGCGGCTCACTCTCTGTTTTCCAATACGGTGATGGAACGGGAACCCCGGTTCTTTTGATCCATGGAGTTACATCATCAAACCGTGCCTTCCAAGTATTCGCAGATGCGTTAATAGCTCGCGGTAAAGCACCATTCGCCGTTGACCTG
The DNA here is from genome assembly GCA_049314595.1 of Candidatus Planktophila sp. Classification (GTDB taxonomy): domain Bacteria; phylum Actinomycetota; class Actinomycetes; order Nanopelagicales; family Nanopelagicaceae; genus Planktophila. The sequence continues at coordinate 8,644 of JBMOET010000043.1, forward strand.
CGAGGACGGGGTGATTCAAATAATCTGCCTGGGCCATTTGGAATGGCAACGCACGCCAATGACATGGCCGCAGTGATTAAACACTTTGGATGGGATAAGCCAGATGTCATTGGACATTCAATGGGAGGTTTTGTAACTGCAGCACTTGTTGGTTTGTATCCAGATTTAGTTGGCAACGTTGTATTTGCAGATGGAGGAGTGCCACTGCCGATGCCACCTGGTATGACTGTTGAACAGATTATGCCCTTTGTTCTAGGACCTGCACTTGCTCGACTTGGAATGGAGTTTGACAGTAAAGAGGCATATCGCGAATATTGGAAACCACAACCAGCTTTTGCTAAAGGTTGGTCAGCGGTTATGGATGAATACGTAGATTACGACTTACGTGGAGAAGCACCACATATGAAGCCTTCGACTAATCCGCAGGCCGTTGAAGAAGATTCACGTGATCTATTTGGCGATGATCTAATCACCCGCTCGCTGCAAGGTTTAACTAAGCAGTCTTTATTTATTAAGGCCGAACGCGGTTTGCAAAATGAAGAACACGGCCTATACCCAATGGCAGTTCTAGATTTAGTTCTACCGATGTACCCACAACTGAAGCTAGAATTCTTATCAGATTGCAATCACTATGACATGTTCACCGAAGCCGGTGGAGCAGAACGGGTTGCGCAGATAATTTATGGAGATCGCATATGAGTCTAAAAGGTAAGCGCGCATTCATCACGGGTTCATTTCAAGGTATAGGTCTTGGAATCGCTTCCGCTCTTGCCGCAGAGGGTGCCGACATCGTCTTGCATGGTTTAGCCGATGCCGAAACAATTGCAAAAGCTGAAGCAGCAGTTAAAGCTGCAGGTGCGGGTAAGGTCGAATCTCATGTATCTGATCTTCGTGATGTGGTGGCAACAGAGGCGTTAATCGAAAAAATTCTTGCACATGGCCCAGTAGATATCTTGTGCAATAATGCTGGAATTCAATTCACTGCACCGATTGCCGATATGCCGCGCGAAAAGTGGAATGACATTATTGCGATCAATCTGACTTCATACTTCGACACAATGAGATTGTTATTGCCACAGATGCAAGCGCGTGGTTATGGCCGAGTCATCAATACAGCTTCAGTGCACGGTTTAGTCGCATCGGTTGCGAAGTCACCATATATATCGGCAAAGCACGGAGTCATTGGCTTAACTAAAACCGCAGCACTTGATTACGCCGCCAGCGGCACCCGTGAATCTGGGGGAGTGACAGTTAATGCGATCTGTCCTGGTTGGGTTGAAACCGCATTAATTGAGCCACAGATTCAAGCACGCGTTGAATTATTTAATGGAGATCGCGCTGCAGGAATCGCTGATTTATTATCTGAAAAACAGCCTTCGCGACGAATGTCTACGCCAGCCGAAATCGGAGCTGTCGCAGTATTTCTATGTCTGCCAGCTGCACACAACATCACTGGTGTTTCCATTCCCGTAGACGGCGGTTGGACTGCCCAATGAAATCTCGAATCACAACGTTACTTTTAATTAGCTCTTTGATATTTATAAGTACTGGAGCGGCAAGGGCCGATGAAGTAATCCCAACAAGAGTAGAACAAGTCGCAGCGATTCATGCTCAATATGATCGCCTATATGACATTCAGTATGCACGCTTGATGGTCATGAAGGCCAAAGTGGCATATGACGCCAGCATGCTGGGCTCTTTCAAGCTAGTCCTTGCAGATTTCAATGGGGTTCGTGCATTTCTGACAACAAATTTGGCAAATGACACATCTGACCTTGAAACCATCAAGAGTTATGCAGAAGAAGAGTTTGGTGAATTTCAGAACACCATTTATTTATTGGAAAAGCAGGCCGCAACACATAAGACAATTACTTGTGTAAAGGGTAAGACAGTCAAGAAAGTAACTGCTCTAAAGCCATTATGTCCTAAGGGTTACACAAAGAA
>JBMOET010000044.1:0-9756 GCA_049314595.1 Candidatus Planktophila sp.
GTTGTTGCAGCAGCAATAGTGCAGCCAACAGATGTTTATGTCACTCCGGTAGTTCGAAAGCTGGCAAGTGAATTGGGAGTAAATCTGGCTACAGTGAAGGGCTCCGGTATCGGAGGGCGCATTCGCCGAGAAGATGTTGAAGCAATGTCTAAACCGGCAATACCAGTAGCGCCGCAAGCAGTTGTAGCAACCTCTATCCCTGCCGCCGTTCAACGAACCGCTGCCCCTGTTGCGATCTCACCATTGCGTGGAACAACTGTCACCATGTCACGACTGCGCAAAGTTATTGCAGCGCGAATGCTTGAATCACTGCAGGTAAGTGCGCAACTGACAACTGTTGTTGAAGTTGATGTTACAAAGATTGCACGTTTGCGTGATCGATCAAAGGCGACATTTGAGGAGCGCGAAGGTGTCAAGCTCTCGTTCCTGCCATTTTTTGCAGTCGCAATCTGTGAGGCTCTCAAGCAACATCCAGTATTAAACTCATCAGTTGAAGGCGACCAAATTACTTATCATGGCGCAGAACACCTAGGTGTAGCCGTTGATACTGAGCGTGGATTATTGGTTCCAGTTATTTCAAATGCTGGAGATTTGAATATGGGCGGCATCGCTCGCAAGATTTCAGATTTAGCTGCACGTACACGCGACAATAAAGTCACACCTGATGAATTAGGTGGCGGAACTTTCACTTTGACTAATACTGGCAGCCGCGGTGCACTCTTTGATACGCCAATTATTAATCAGCCACAGGTTGCCATTCTTGGTCTTGGCGCAGTTGTTAAGCGCCCAATGGTTGTGCGTGGAGAAGATGGTGGCGAGACTATTGCAATTAGATCTATGGTCTACCTTGCCCTCTCTTATGATCACCGAGTTGTAGATGGTGCAGATGCAGCGCGCTTCTTAGTAACTCTTAAAGAGCGCCTCGAAGGCGGAGCATTCGAATCTGATTTAGGACTTTAAGTAACGATGAGAGTTCCACAGCGCATCGCTATCTCTGGATCATCTGGATTAATCGGCTCAGCCCTGGTTGGCCATTTAAAGAGTGAGGGCCACACGGTTCAACGCTTAGTGCGTAGAGCCCCCATAGCCTCTGATGAAGTGACATGGGATCCCCAAACTGGTTATGTAGATCTTTCTGCACTTGAAGGCGTAGATGCAATCATTCATTTGGCTGGTGCTGGAGTTGGAGACAAGCGTTGGACTAAAAAGTATAAGAGCGAAATCCTAAATTCAAGATTGCTCGGTACAACTGCCATTGCACATGCAGTTGCAACAGTGAAGCCACAAGTCTTCATCTCAGCAAGTGCTATTGGCTGGTATGGCGAAAGTGGTAATCGCCCCGTCATTGAAAGTGATCGCGTTGGCGATGATTTCTTAGCCACGATTTGTCGTGAATGGGAAGCAGCGGCAGATTTGGCCGGAGATGTTCGAACCGTGAAGTTACGCACTGGTTTGGTTTTAGATCCGACAGGCGGCGCATTAGGCAAGATGCTGCCGCTGTTTCGTTTGGGCTTTGGCGGAAAACTTGGAAGTGGAAAACAGTGGTGGTCCTGGATCACCCTGCACGATGTTGTCAGAGCTATCGATTTCGCACTCGTAGAAAAAATATCTGGTCCGGTTAATCTCACCTCGCCAAACCCCGTTACTAATCAAGAGTTCACTGCTGGCCTTGCTCGCGCACTTCACCGTCCAGCGGTTTTTCCAGCTCCCGCAATTGCATTAAAGCTTGCATTGGGTGGATTTTCTGCTGAAGTCTTAGGCTCAAAACGCGTCATGCCACAGATCTTGCAGGATGCAGGATTTACGTGGGACTACCCACACATCACCGAAGCCCTTGTTGCCTTAATTCAAGAGTAGCTGCGCGGCTAACTTTCCAGAAAATAGTGCACCTTGTTGTGAGGGCACACTGCGATGATCTCCGATGACAAATAGATTTTCGCTAAGTTTTATCGGTTGGGTCAAAGCCTTGCCAGGTGAATGAATCGGAAGAGCCGATGCGATCTCGTACTTTGCCACCAACTGCCAATCACGAGTATCGGCGCCCCACATAAGTGCTAAATGACGTCTAACCTCCGATTCAGTATTACCTAGTCCTGTCGTAGATGAAACAAGACTCATCTGTGAGTCCGAGTAGGCCATTGAAATATCTGACATAACCACAGAATTAATAACGGGGCCACGATTTTGGCCATCCACCAATAATCGCCCTGTGCCAGATGGGTTATTTTCTGTTGCGTGATACCAGGTAATACAGCCTGTCATTGAAACAGCTTGAGAAAAATCCAAGAGTTGAGCGGCTGTGGTTGGGTCGGTTGCAACGATAACTTTATTCGCATTGATTTCACCATCTGAAGTTTCTAGGTGACCTCCTTTAATCCGCTCAACACGGGTATTTAGAATCTGATTCTTTACACGTTTAGATAACGCTTCGGGTAATTGACCAACACCTAACCGAGGAACTCCAGGCGTACCACTGACAAATGACTTGATAATCGAAACTCCATAATTAAAATCAACTAAATCTGGATCACAGAGAAATACTCCCGTTAAGAACGGCCGCAGCACGCGTTCATAGGTTGTTCCAAAAGTGCGCAACGCTTGACCGATTGAGGAAGCTCGTGGCGATGCAAAAAGAAGAAAGCGAAGTAACGCCAACTTCTCAGGAATAGTTCCCGTCTCTTTATCAAGGACTGACAATGGAGCTTTACGTGGATCACCAATAATGCGACGCGAGGTTCCCAAAGAAATCTCTATGACTTTAGGTGCTGGGATAAAATCTAGTTCTGCAATTACATCGAGTTCAATGAGAGACGGATACTTTGAGTTAATGAGTTGAAAACCCCGATCGCATATAAAGCCATCAATACAATCACTTGCAACGCGACCACCGTTTCGATCACTGGCCTCTACTAATGCAACATCAACACCCTGGTTTTGAAGATGCAACGTTGCACTTAAACCTGCCAGTCCCCCGCCAATAACAACAACATCAAAGTTCTTAGACATTCTCAGACATCTCCCGAGCTTGATCAATGAACTGGGACACCATTAGTGCATCTTTATTATCAACTGGCCATGGATTGACACCAGCAATGGCACCTGCGACACCCTGGTAGAAAAGTGCATAATTGCCATTTTCTGCACTGATCTGCTCCACATCATCACCGCGATGAATGAATGCAGGTGACGCTGTAGGAATATCCCAAACGCCGTCGTGGGGATATTTGCCAGCCCTTAAGAGATTTTCTTGCGGGTCTAAATCATTGATAACAAGTGCAGCTTTAGTACCCAAAACACGCACACGTGGACCAGGTGAACCAACTACTGCACTTGCCGATAGATAAGACATAACCCCGCTGAGGTGTCTAATAACTAGAACTGAATCATCGTCGGCAGCGCCACGTAGCGCACGAACCGATGCACTGACTAACTCACCTTCTCCGAAGAAATCAATGGCCGATGATATTAAATGTGGCTGAAGATCAAGTAATTGACCTCCTCCATCGACTGGGCTCATATTTTCTCGCCATGATGCAGGGTTAACCTCTGGGCGAAATCTTTCAAAGCGCGAATCCATTCGATGGATTGTTCCTAAGACGCCAGATGCTAAAACACGTTTAATAGTAAGTGCGTCGCTATCCCAGCGGCGATTGAAAAAGGTGCACACAGGTACACCAGCAAGATCTGCAGCTTCGATAATGGCAGAAGTTTCAGCGTATGTACGTCCCATAGGTTTATCAATAACAACTGGAACTCTTGCCGCTATGGCTGCAAAAGCATGTTCTGCGTGCACAATATTTGCCGATGCAACAACGACAAGATCTAAATCTTCTGCGAGCATTTCACTAATGGTTGGAACCACTTTAGCCTTTGGGAAATCTGTGACTGCTTGATCAATTCGTAGTGCGTTTGCAGTTTGAATTACCGCGATTTCGAAGCCAGTTGCACTGAGCAATGGTGCGTGAAGGATTCTTCCGGCCATTCCATAGCCAGCGATTCCAACACGTAAACTCATTTGTTGGCTTGCAACTTAGAAGGCCACCAAATTTTGCTGCCGATGTCATAAGAAAGCGCAGGTACTAAAATAGTTCGTACTATTAAAGTATCCATCAATACACCAAAGGCGACGGCAAAGCCTAACTCGGCCAAGAAGACCAGCGGCAAGATTCCCAACACTCCGAATGTTGCAGCCAAGACAATACCCGCAGATGTAATCACACCACCTGTAACCGTTAACCCCTTGATGACACCGGCACGGGTTCCAATTTTGGCACTTTCTTCACGAACACGAGTCATTAGGAAAATGTTGTAATCGATACCTAATGCAACTAAAAAGATAAAGGCAAATAGAGGGAAGGATGTATCGGCTCCCTTGAAGTGGAAGAGGTGCTCAAAGACAAGTTGGCAAGCGCCCAACGTTGCAAAGTAGGACAAAACTACTGTCGATAGCAGCAATAATGCAGAGATAATACTGCGAAGAAGAAGACCCAAAATAATCGTGATTAACATCAAGACAATTGGAATAATCGTCTTATTATCGTGATCGGCAGCAACGTCGGTATCAAATGCAACTGCAGTTGAACCGCCCACCAGAATACTTGGATCAACGGCATGCACAGCAGCTCGAATCACCGGGATAACTTCGCGGGCAGATGTTGAATCAGGATTCATAGATAGCGTTGCATTTAAAATTATCTGTCCATCCAAAACCTTCACTGCTGGAACCGGTTGCCCTGGAATCACTGGTCCCACTCTGACGGAATCAACGCTGGCTACTCCATCAACACTTCTTAGGGTTGCCGATACCTGATCGGCTAACTCGGCTTTAACAATAACCTCGGTGGGTTGCCCAGCTCCACCCGGGAAATGCTGGCCCAAAAGTTCAAGACCAACAACAGAGTCCTGTTTCTTTGTAAATGAATCAACTGTCGAAAGCCCCTTGGCATTGAGGGTTGTTGAAAACCCAGCTAAGACCACTAAAAGAACTGATGTAGCAATCCATAATTTGCGCGGACGCTTTTGTACGCCAGCACCGATTTTTGCCCAGGTGCCTTCTAACTGCGAATTCACATCATCAAAGCGTGGAATCCGTGGCCAGAAAATCCAGCGACCGAAAGCAACTAGCAACGCAGGAAGAAGCGTCAAAATTGTGAGCATCGAAGCTGCAATACCTATGGCGCCAACTGGCCCAAGTCCTCGGTTATTTGAGAGCTCACTTAAGAGTAGAACCAGCAAGCTGACAATTACAGTTGAACCTGATGCAAGAATCGGTTCGAATACGCCTTTGTATGCAGCCTTCATGGCATCAAAGCGTGACTCGTAATGATGTAGCTCTTCACGATATCTAGAAATCAATAGCAGGGCGTAATCAGTTGCTGCACCTAAAACAAGTACTGAAAGAATTCCTTGTGACTGACCGCTTAAATCGATTGCATTATTTTTAGCTAGCAAATAAACAATTCCGCCAGCAGTAGACAGGGCAATTACAGATGAAAATAATGGGAGTATCCAAAGGACTGGTGATCGATAAACGATTATTAAAATAAAAGCTACGACTCCTAGAGTTGTAAGCAGCAATGATGAATCGATACCACCAAAGGCACCAAAGAGATCACCTAGTAATGCGCCAACTCCCGTGACATTTGCAGTCAGACCATTTGCTCTTGCATATGCAGCCGAATCTTCACGCAGAGTTTTAATGATTTCGGGTAAAACAGGTTTTTTATTGGGCAATAGATCGCGCGCAGAATCAAATGTTAATGGCAGACTAACTAACAACGCCTTTTTATCCTCTGAAGGAAAGGCAAAAATAGCTTGACCTGCAATCAAATATTTCGAGATTGCGATATCTGAGCCAAGAATTGACGTTGACCCTAAAGTTGCCAGATGTGCATTGAGTCCTGCGACCTTCGACTCATCTATCTCGCCTAGATACAAGACCAAGGTTGGAATCGTCTGAGTTTGATCGGCTGAAAACTTTGTGATGATTTTGGAGGCAAGCGTAGATTCAGCATTTTGAGGCAGGAAGGCTGAGTTATCGTTCTCTTGCACCGTAGATAGTGAGCCAAATAGAGGTCCGAAAACACCGCTTGCGCCAAACCAAATAAAGATCACTACCAGTGCTGTGATAAATGGACGACGGCTCTTTTTAGTCGGGTTCAGATTCACGGAAAATAATGCCTCTCAGAAACATCCAATCAGTCCGATTGGTAAGGAGGCAATCCTACCTTTAGGCTAACCGTGTGCCAGTTGTAGATGTCCCTCACGAGTCGGCTATCGCCCTTTCCCGCCACGGCCTTATCGATTATGCCAAGGCGTGGGATATCCAACGCAAAATTCATGGCGAAGTTGCTCAGAAGAAACGTCCCAACACTCTTTTACTTTTAGAACATCCCTCGGTTTACACAGCTGGCCGTCGTACCCAACCTGAAGAAAAACCAATGGATGGAACCCCAGTGATCGATGTTGACCGTGGCGGCAAAATTACTTGGCATGGGCCTGGACAAATTGTTGGCTATCCAATCGTACGACTCGCTAAGCCTCACGAACTGGTCGGCTTTGTTCGCGAGATAGAAGCGGGATTAATAAATGTGTGTGCGGATTTTGGTATTGCCGCCATATGTGTCGCAGGTCGATCTGGAGTATGGATTCGTGATGAGAAAGGTGACAGAAAAATCGCAGCTATTGGAATTCGTGTTGCTCAGGGTGTCACAATGCACGGATTCGCCCTTAATGTCTGTCCAGATTTAACTGCCTTCAAACAGATTATTCCCTGTGGAATCGCTGATGCCGATGTAACATCGATGCAGCAAGAGTTAGGTCGAGAAATCACCATCAGCGAAGTTGCTCCAATCATTGAAAGACATATCTTCGAATCATTAAAGAAGGTGAGCCAATGAGTATCGAACCTGATGGTCGCAAAATGATTCGTATCGAAGCTCGCAACGCTTTAACCCCGATAGAGCGCAAGCCTGACTGGATCAAGACTCGCGCCAATATGGGACCTGAGTACACGCGTCTTCGTTCTTTAGTGAGCAGTGAAGGTTTGCATACTGTCTGCCAAGAGGCAGCCTGCCCAAATATCTTTGAGTGTTGGGAAGATAAAGAGGCGACTTTCCTTATTGGTGGGGACAAGTGCACTCGTCGATGCGATTTTTGTAATATCGATACCGGCAAGCCAGATCCACTTGATCGTACGGAACCACTAAAAGTTGCAGAATCAGTGAAAGCAATGGGCTTGGCCTATGCCACTATCACTGGCGTTACCCGCGATGACTTGCCCGATGAAGGTGCCTGGCTATATGCCGAAACTATTCGCCAAGTCCATGAGCTCAATCCTGGATGCGGAGTTGAGATGTTGGCGCCGGATTTCCACGCTAAGAGCGAGTTACTTAACCAGATATTTGAGACCCAGCCTGAAGTTTTTGCACATAATTTAGAAACAGTTCCACGTATTTTTAAAGAAATCCGTCCAGCGTTTACGTATGAGAAATCTTTGCGAGTAATCACCATGGCCCGCGATTTTGGTCTCATTACAAAATCTAATTTAATTCTTGGGTTAGGTGAAACCCGCGAGGAAGTCTCGCAGGCATTGGTCGATTTACGCAGCGCTGGTTGCGACTTAATAACCATTACACAGTATTTACGACCAACAAATCGCCATCACCCAGTTGTACGTTGGGTGAAGCCAGAAGAATTTGTCGAGCTAGCTGCCGAGGCAACTGAAGTGGGTTTCCTTGGAGTAATGAGTGGTCCGTTAGTTCGCTCAAGTTACAAAGCTGGTCGTCTGTATAAGCAAGCCATGGCCGCTAAGGCGACACATGGCTGATTTGGTCTATCCCCCAGTAATTCTTGTAATCAAATCATTGTGGAAATACCTAGGATTGAGATTTGATTTTCAAGGGGAAGAAAACATTCCTCGAAAAGATGGTGCGATACTTGCAATTAATCACGTGAGCTATCTTGACTTTGCGATCACTGGAACTGCCGCTTTGCCTGCTGGTCGTTACGTTCGCTTTATGGCAAAGAAGGAAGTCTTTAATAACAAACTCGCAGGACCATTGATGCGCGGGATGCACCACATCAATGTTGATCGCGAGAACGGTGCAGCATCTTTTGTTGCAGCTCTTCGTGCATTAAAATCCGGTGAGATTATTGGAATCTTCCCTGAAGGCACTGTTTCTACAAGCTTTGAAATAAAGGGGCTCAAATCCGGAGCAGTACGCCTTGCTATGGGCGCTGGGGTTCCCGTTATCCCAACTATTATCTGGGGCAGTCAGAGAATATGGACTAAGGGAGTTAAGCGAAATCTTGGCCGCAATAGATTCCCTGTAACAGTAGTTTTTGGCCAACCGATTTACTATAAAAAGGGTGATGACCTTGAGATCGCTGAAGCCCATCTTCGCCAAGTACTTCTTGACATGCTCCACCTAGTACAGGAGTCATACCCTGATAGCCACGTCGGTGAGCGTTGGGCACCGGCCCGTCTTGGTGGAACTGCACCTGCCCCACTAAACTAACCAACATGTTTAAGAGAAAAGCTAAAGAAAAGAAGATCAAAACTCCACGCTTTCAAACTTTCCGCGATGCATATGACGTCACGAAGGTAGTAAAGCCTTGGATTCCATTTGCCCTCATTGGCATCTTCCTTGCTACATGGATTCTCGGCATTGGCATCGGTACGCTCCTTGATCATCCGTATTACTTTGGCTTTATCTTTCTTCCACTCTCTTTCTTAACAACCCTTCTATTTTTTACTCGCCAAGCAGGAACCGCTGCATATGCATCGATTGAAAACCAAATCGGTGCCGGTGCCAGTGTTTTGATGGCGATTCGCAAAGGCTGGACTACTACCCCTGCCGTTGCAGTAACACGTAACCAGGACATGGTTCACCGAAGCGTTGGTCGTGCTGGAATCGTGCTAACGGGTGAAGGCTCACATGGAGTAAGTCAGATGTTAAGTGACGAGCGCAAGAAGACTGAGCGCTTTGCCCCCGGAGTGCCGATTACTTTGGTAGTTATTGGTGATGAAAAGGGTGAGGTTCCGCTTCGTAAGCTTCAGAAGCACCTGCAGAGAATGCCCAAGAAGTTAACTGCCCATCAGATGCGTGAAGTCCGTGCTCGCCTTAAGGCAGTTGGTGGTTTATCGATGCCAATTCCAAAGGGGCCAATGCCAACACGCGCACCAAAACTGCGCTAAACCCGCTTTAGGATCGAGCCACTTAAGCGTTCGTGAATTCCGCGTCCATCGTGGTCGTATGTCACAGCAGTAACGACTATGACAAGAAGGGATGTCCTAATTAAGGCTTGAATCGGACTTAAGGCTCCTCCATCTACGAATCGAACAGCTTTGATGCCGAAAATCCTCTGGCCCAATGAGGCGCCTTGCAGCATGGTAAGTGCCAGAACTTCAATATAGAACAGGGCCAAGATACTCGGCGAACGGTTCGGGCTCATCTGGCCGATTCCGCCCGAGAGTGCGGCGATGACGGCATAACACGCCAACCAATCGAGTGTAATTGCCGCCAGGCGGCGCCCCAAAGTGACGTGTTCATTCATTCCCCCAGCCTAACGCCTTTGAATTATTAACATGGATGTAACAGGGCGGTTATGCCATTTGGGGCCGCAAACCATATTCTTGCGTCCAAGCAGAGGTGCTCAATGGCGAGAAATCTGCACTGATACACGAACTTTGTATCACATGTGAATTGGGAGAAGCATGTTTAAGAATTCAGCAGAAATCTTTGCCTATATTAA
>JBMOET010000045.1:0-9669 GCA_049314595.1 Candidatus Planktophila sp.
GCTGCTTGAAGCCAGGCGGAAAGTTATTCACAATGCACTCGCCGATCTGGAGTGCTTTTGATGGCCATCACCTACCAGTGGGTATTCCAGAGCGTTTTGATCGCAATGATCCAGCCCGCCAGCAAATCTTTGGGCCCTGGGGACACCTGCTGCAGACCCGTCAGCAGACCTATCAAGATATTTCCACCCGCTTTGATCGTGAGTTTGCCGAAGAAATAATCTATTACACCTATAACAGTAATCACATCAATCGTTACTTCAGTGAAGATTATTTGAGTGTATTTCAGGCGTCAACTTTTGAGGTTATTGAGCATCAGATAACGTTTCCATTTAACCCTAATGCTGTAGTACAGCAGGCATTGGGGCAGCGTTATCCTGGCTATTCTCAGTTTGGGAATAATGGGGTTTTCGCTGTGTTGCAGCGTTCGGGCGGAAGTGATTTAATTGCTAGAATCTCTAGTGAAGTAGTAAAGACTGCAAAGGATTTGCCCAAGCCTATTGTTGTTTTTTGATAAGTTTAGGAATTAGTTGAATCTTTGTTTTCGTAACCAAGGCTTCCTCAGCACTGACGGCGGCGGTGTGGCGAATGGGCGGGAGCAGCGTATCTGCAGTCGGTGCTGAATCGTAACGAGTGTTCACCCTCCAAGCAGGGCACAGTACCTCCCAAGTTACATCACTCGAAGTGGAGCTACGTAGCTTTGCGACTTCGGCCAAGGTTGAGAGTAGAAATATTGCCAATTTATTTTAATGCCCGTTTGTTTTTTCGTGTGATGAGTTGCTGTGGGCACGACATGTATAATAATCTGACAGGCGGTTAGCAAGTGGCAGTCAACACCTTAATTATTGAGGTATGAATTTAGGTCATCATCCAACCATGAGCGGCTCCCCTTGTTTTGATGCAATTGTCTTCTACTACTGGCTCTGTGAAGATGAGATAGATACAATTTTTTCTGGAAAGCACAAATGGTGGTTCATGCATGGAATGGGCTACCCAACTTGCATTTTTTATGGTCCAACAATAACACGATATTTGGTTAGAATGAAAGGGCCAATGAGAATAGTAACAATTCCATTAGGCGCAGTTGCTTGGAGTTCTATAAGATATTTTCTAACTACTCAAGGGCTCTCTACTGCACCAATTCTTTCAATTGTTGTTGAAAGCGGCATTTTGCCAAGTCCTGCAAATGTCAATAGTTCAAAGATGCCAGTTCAGTGCTTAGTCGCAGATACACACCACATGAGTAATCCGATTACATCGGCATTAAGCTATCTGATCCAAATTGATCCAATCCATATCTCTGTATCACACTCTTGCCATCGTCAAATCTTTTCCGACTGTCTCGGATTACCTATAAGTCCTTTGGTCTACTCGCCACGTCGGCTTGTGCCTCATCATGATAGCTTTTCTAAGCAAAGTCGAAGAGATGTCACCTATTATGGCTCTATTTCCGATTCATTTCACCCTGAAAGAACGCATATCATTGAGTCTCTGTTAAGCGATCCGTTCGGGAAACGTATCCTTAGAACTAAACCAAGAATGCCTCCAGCACAATGGGAATTCTCTGTTTCTCAAGATCTAGCTTCTTTCACTTGTAGTCTTAATGGCTTTCCGTCCGTTCAGTCATACGTGCCTCTAATCTATGGTACTTGTTTAATCTCGGATCACTTGTCGGCTGCCTCAGATCTCGGAAAACTCCTCGAGCATGGCAAAAACTGTCTTTTATATAGTTCACCACAGGAAGCACTTGATCTTCTTAGAATTATCGAAGAAAAGCCAGATGAAATAATTTCTATAGGCAAAATGGGCCAGGAAACATTTTACAAGTATCAACAATCTGTCTCCCATCTTTTGTTGTCGCATCTTAATACTCTTTCGACTTTAAATCCCAGGGCAATGATGTGTGATTCTGGAATCAGAACTCTTGATCCAAATATTCATGCAATTACTGCATGTTTTGCTTATGAAGTTATTCAAGAGATGCACCGCCTTTCTAACGCACTCTTTGTCAATATCCAAGGAGATTGCGATTCGGCTCATTTTCTTCGCTCATACATCCAGGTCCTCCCAAGAGTTGCAAAGGTAAATGCTGATATCTCAACTGCACATTCAAAGTATATGCATTCTGATCGCTGCGTTGTGACTATTGCTAATACACCACTAGACAGCAATAGTAGCCTGGGCGAGCGCAATAGCATTCTTCTCCTGATTACTCAGCCTCCCAAGTCTATGTGTTCTTTCGTGGCGCCCAGTAAGTCGATCAATCCAAATATAATGTTGCACCCTGTTTATGAAGGAGCAATTTTTAATCAGGCTCTTCCGGGCAACATAAGTGCAGCTCTAACTGTGAATAGTTGTCTCGAAATATGAGCATTCCAGGGATCCCTTTGACTCTGGTGGGCAAGTAGCTGATATCCCAACTTTAATCCTGATTTGGGCTATCAGAGCGCAACCTGGGTACAGGCCTTGGTCGGGCAGTATTGGCACGATTTGACCTATCGGTAAGGAGGCCTACTGGGGCTCGTTGCAAATGAGCATGATCCTCCGGAGTTCCTCCTCGCTCAATTGGTGGAGAACCTTGCGGCTACTGCCCTTGCGCCCATCCTCATAGTACCCACCACCAGCGAACTGCTGCTACTAGTTCACTGGCACGGGCACAAGCAGAGATCTCTTCCTCAAGGATCTGCAGGTCCGATCCGTTTGTGTAAACTGGCAAGATCGGTGGCAAGGGCAGTGAGATTCGCTTGCAGTTGCCCTATCTCATTCTTTTGATCCAGGATCAATTCTGTCATGCTGGCTGGGGTCGTAAGCCGGTGTGCTTCTGGAGTACTAGCCCGTGGGGTGCTCATCGGCGCAAGCAATCTTTGCCTGAGATGAGACTTGGCGTCAAGTGTTCAGTATGATCTTAGTTCTCCGCACTTTACCCTAAACTCTTAGAATAAACTAGAAGATCGACCGTCATTAAGCCGCCATTTGACTTGGGACAGAAGGTCCGGTGCAGCAAAAAAAGTGCTATCTTTCATAGCAGTAACGGAGTGTAAAATCAATCGAACTCTCAGTTACGTAAAATGACCAGTCTAAATTATTGATGACCGAAAATTTTGCCCTGAATTCGCGTCATCAAGGATTGGCAATTGCATCTCACTTATTTGATCATCCTCATTGCGAAAAATTGTTGAAATGTCGCCAATTTTTGTAACACAGCCATTTTTGCCGCCACTAGATGAATTAATTCCATACCTAGAGCAGATTTGGAAAAATAAGATTCTGACTAATTGTGGCCCATTACATGAACAGTTTGAGAAAGCCCTCTGCGAATATCTTGGCATAGAGCACATATCCCTTTTCGCTAACGGTACTATCGGCTTGATAACGGCGTTGCAAGCTCTACGGATTACGGGTGAAGTGATTACTACGCCATTTTCATTTGTGGCCACCTCACATTCCTTGCTTTGGAATGGAATTAAACCTGTATTTGTTGATGTGTGCCCAAATACTCTAAATTTAGACCCTTCCAAAATTGAAGCCGCAATTACTCCACAAACCACAGCTATTATGCCGGTCCATTGTTATGGACATCCATGCAATGTGGATGAGATTAGAAGGATTGCTGATAGCTATAACCTTAAGGTTGTCTATGATGCTGCCCATGCTTTTGGCGTACAGGATGAGCAAGGTAGTATCCTAAGCCATGGAGATTTATCTATACTCAGTTTTCATGCGACCAAAGTATTCAATACCTTTGAAGGTGGAGCGATCGTTTGTCCTGATCTCAAGACTAAGGTGCGTATTGATCAGTTGAAAAACTTTGGACATGTAGGCGAAACTACTGTAGTGGCTGCAGGTATTAATGGAAAAATGAGTGAATTTAACTCTGCTCTTGGATTGCTACAATTAAAATATATAGATAAGGCTATTGAGCTTCGTCGGAAAATTGATATAGCCTATCGAAAACGCTTAAGAGAAGTCAAAGGGATCCAGTGCCTAGGTGATGCGGGTGAGAGGGTCTCTAACTTTGCTTACTTTCCGATTCTCATTAAAGCTGATTACCCGTTAACCCGAGATCACTTGAATGAAGCCCTTAAAGATAGTGGAATCTATCCACGTCGATATTTTTATCCATTGATATCGGAATACCCTATGTACAAAGGCCTTCAATCGGCCCAGAAGGATAATCTTGCGGTGGCAACACAGGCCGCGGAGCAGATTTTATGCTTGCCAATTTATCCTGATTTGGATATTTTGTTAGTTAATGAGATCTGCGATCTTATTGAGTTCCCTAGAGGTGATGGCTAGTTGAAATAACGATCAAGAGGAATTCGAGATGAAATTAGCCATTATGCAGCCATACTTTCTGCCTTATATTGGGTACTTTCAATTAATTAAGGCGGCGGACGTCTTTGTCTTGTATGATAATATCAAATACACGAAAAAAGGCTGGATCAACCGCAACCGCATGCTGCAAAATGGTAGTGACGTGATGTTCTCGCTCCCACTTAAAAAAGACTCTGATTCGCTTGATGTGGTGCAACGTGAGCTCGCCGCAGATTTCAATCGTGACAAGTTGCTTAATCAGTTTAGGGGTGCTTATCAAAAAGCGCCATATTTTCATCAAACCATGCTTTTGATAGAGGATATTATTCGCTTTGAGGACACCAACCTGTTTGCCAATCTGTACAACTCCATCGTTCAAATTTGTAACTACTTGGGCATTAAGACAAATATTAGAATTTCGTCAACTATTAATATAGATCATACGCTTCAAGGTCAGGACAAAGTGTTGGCATTATGTCAGGCAACCGATGCCAAAGCTTATTTGAACGCCATTGGTGGCATTGAGCTATATTCTAAAAAGATATTCCAGGATAAAGGTATTTCGCTTGAATTTATTAAATCTTTGCCATTTGAATATAAACAGTTTGACATGCCTTTTGTCCCTTGGTTGTCGGTGTTGGATGTGTTGATGTTCAACCCGCGTGATCATGTTAAAAACTGCGTCAATGCAAACTATGAATTGATTTAGGCCATGTTTTATTGGAAGAAATTGGGCAAAGTATTTACTCCGCAAGACGTACAAGGTCGCCCTTGGCTGCAGGAATTTGCACAGGGGCCAGCAACCTTGATTTTTGATGATTTTGTTCGTGTTTATTTCTCATGTCGTCCACATGCAGATGCGCATGGCCAGTATGTCAGTTACTCTGCTTATGTTGATTTGGATCGCGCTGACCTATTTAGAATACGTCATGTCAGCGAGCAACCCATCCTCAGGCTAGGCAGCTATGGCGAGTTTGATGAATTTGGTACTTACCCTGTAAGCATTATCAGGCATGACAATGAAATTCGTGCCTACTACGCTGGCTGGACACGTTGTGAATCCGTGCCTTTCAACGTCGCCATTGGTGTAGCAACCAGCTGCGATGGTGGTAGATCTTTTGTTAAACTAGGCAAAGGCCCAGTCTTGCCTTATACGCTAGATGAACCATTCGTATTGAGTGGACCCAAAGTCAGACGATATGATGGCATTTGGTACCTTTGGTACATCGCTGGACGGAAATGGAAGATTGTTAATGGCCGTTCTGAGCCCGTTTACAAAATTCGTATGGCAACATCAAGCGATGGTTTTCAATGGAACAAGCTCAACAAGGACTTGATCGAGAGCCGGATTGAAGAAGACGAAGCCCAAGCAAGTCCGGATGTATTTTACGCTAACGGCAAATACCACATGTTTTTCTGCTATCGATACAGCAGCGATTACCGGGGCAAAGCGAATGGTTACCGCATCGGTTATGCATCCAGTAAAAATCTTGTCGACTGGATGCGCGACGACGAGAAGGCGGGCATCGACGTATCAGAGGAAGGCTGGGATGCAGAGATGGTCAGTTATCCGCATGTTTTTGAGCTGGACGACAAAATCTATTTGGCTTATTTGGGCAACCAGGTTGGCCGGCACGGCTTTGGTTTGGCCGTGCTAGATGGAAAGTTGAAGTAAGCAATTAGCACAATGAAGTGGATAAAACTTGGCAAGATATTCGATCCTACTCATCACACGCTTCCTAACGAATGCGTGCAATTCGCCCAGTCTCCGCAATCCCTGGTTTTTGATGATTTTGTACGCATCTATTTTTCCACCAGATCGATTGATAAGAGTAATGGCAAATATCTGAGCCACATCGCCTTTGTCGATATGCAGAAGAACCTGCGCGATGTTATTCGTGTATCGGATAAGCCAGTCATTTCGCTCGGCGGGCTTGGCTGTTTTGACGAGCACGGAATTTTTCCGATGAGTGTCATAAGACATGGAGACGCCGTCTATGGCTATACTTGCGGCTGGAATCGCAGAGTATCTGTGTCGGTGGACACGGCAATCGGCCTGGCTATCAGCCACGACGACGGCCTCACGTTTCAGCGCATAGGTGTCGGTCCGGTATTGGCTGCATCGATGCACGAACCCTATTTGGTCGGTGATGGGTTTGTGAAGGTGATTAAAGGTTCGTTTCACATGTGGTACATCTTTGGTACGGGCTGGCAGAAGTTCTCACCGGATTTGGCACCAGATCGTACTTACAAGATTGGCCATGCGAATTCCAGTGATGGCATTAACTGGGTCAAACAAGAAGCTCGACAGATCATCACTGACAACTTGGGCCCAGACGAAAGTCAGGCACTGCCAACAGTGATTGAGATCAATGGCCGTTATCACATGTTCTTCTGCTTCAGACAGTCATTTGATTTCAGAAATTCCAAAGGGCGTGGTTATCGTATTGGACATGCTTATTCGGATGATCTGGTGAAATGGACGCGTGATGATAATCATCCGCATCTAGATGTCACCTCAGGTGGCTGGGACTCAGATATGTTGTGTTACCCCCATGTTTTTGAGTGCGATGGCAAAGTATATTTGCTCTATAATGGCGATGAATTCGGGCGCTACGGATTTGGTCTTGCCGAATTGGTGCAATGAGTGACGCTATTGTCTATCTGACCAATACTGCATCCAGTGCGGAGATAAAAGACCATCTGTTGCGCTGCGATGGCGAATTCGTACCGGCTTTAAGTGAACGGGTTTCAATAACTGACTACTCGCACAAAATTACAAACAAAGCGTTGCGGTTTGAGGCTTGGTCAAGCGGCCAACTCATTGGGTTGGTGGCAGTTTATTGCAATGACCGAGAAACCCTCACAGCTCACATTACCAGTGTTAGTGTGCTAAAGGGATGCTCAGGAAAAGGTATTGCCGCGAAGTTGATGAATCAATGCATTGAGCATGCCGCTGCTGCGGGTATGCGTCATGTCAATTTGGAAGTTGCGATAGAAAACATGCCAGCCATAAAGTTGTACAAAAAGTGCGGATTTGTGGCTAGTAAATTAGATTCAGTCTTCATCCAAATGAGGTTATATTTGAAAAATGATGAAACTATGACCCTAAATCGTGACTACAATCTCGAGATGGTCGATACAAGAGATCGCAAATATGCATATGGCTTCGACTTTGATGTCATGCACCACTATATGATCAAATCGTTTAAGCCGTTCTTTTCCAAGGGCAATTTGCTTGAGCTGGGTAGTTTCAAGGGTGATTTTACAAGGCGCCTTTTGCCCTACTTTGATGATGTTACTTGCGTTGAAGCGTCAGAAGTTTCAATTGCCGAGGCTAAGCAGAAACTGGGCGACAAGGTTACGTTTGTCAACTCTTTATTTGAGAAAGCAACCCTGCCAAAACGCTACAACAATATTGTGCTGACTCATGTGCTGGAACATCTTGACGATCCTGTATTGGTGTTGAAGCGTATCAACGACGAGTGGTTGGCTGAAGGTGCCAGGTTCTTTCTGGTGTGCCCCAATGCCAATGCCCCCTCAAGACAGATCGCCGTAAAGATGGGCTTGATTTCGCACAATGCGGCAGTTACGGCCGGCGAAGCCGAACATGGTCATCGCTGCACTTATACACTAGATACCCTGGAGCGCGATGCCGTCGCCGCAGGTTTGAATGTGGTGCATCGGTCTGGCATCTTTTTTAAGGCCCTCGCCAACTTTCAATGGGACAAGCTGCTCCAGACTGACATTATCTCAAAAGAATATTTGGAGGGCTGCTATAAGCTTGGGCAGCAATATCCTGATCTATGTTCGAGCATATTTCTGATGTGCGAGCAGGGCGATTCCAGGTAAAAGTTGAACAATAAACTCCAACGGTAACACACAATGAACCAAAGGTGGACACTCCAATTTGAAAACTTGGGTCGCATTGACAAAGGTGAGGTTCGCATAGCGCCGATGATGATCTTTACTGGTGTCAACAATGCCGGTAAAAGCTATGTCATGGCCTTGCTTTGGGGTGTGATAGCGCTTGGTCGTGACGTGCTTTTTCAAAACGATCCTCCCGAGAGCGAGAGCTACAAGCTGTGTGACCAATGGTTGTTGGGCCACATGGGACAAGATACTGCACTAGATGAAAAAGCCTGCCAAGTCTTTGTTAACTGGTTTAGCGACTCGTTTCCTGCTGCTCGAGTCCACGCTCCGCACAGTGCAGGAGATCCTGCTGTGCCGGCGGGGGCTGCCGCTACGCCGCATCTGGATTGAGCAGCCCTATGGAGAGGAGGAGATCACCTTGCTGGAGGAGGAGGTGATTCCGGCGATCCAGCAGTGCCTGGCGCGAATTGATGAGCTGGATCAGCGGCGGCTGGCTGAGCAAGAGCTGTTGCAGCGCTGCCAGCTGGAGGCCGAGCGCGATGTGCTCGCGGGGCTCAGCCTGCAGATGGCTTGATCGGCCATCGCTTGGGAGCTGTGGCTCCCTTCTTTGCCCCTTCCACAAGGCATATACTGGTTTCCCAAAATCCTTGCATGTATGGAAGAGAAAGAATTCAATACTTGGGCTACAACCATAGGCGAAATCATTCTCGGCTTCGGCACTGTTGAGTGCTGGACCAGATACCTTGTGGAAATCTCTTCTGGAGACGAAGGCTATGTCCATCAAGGCAACAGTTTTCAAGGCCGGATTGATCGCACGATCAGCCTTTTAACAGAAGAGCCTCAATGCGCTCTTGCGAGGCAGTACGACAGGGAAAAGCTGATTCGTGTCCTCCAGTCGGCGAAATGCTTTATTCAAGTGCGCAATGATATTGCCCATAATCCACTAGTGCTCACCTCGGCCGGACTCGCTGTATACAGCCCCGTCGCGACAAAGTCCACGGGAGATGTTGTCTACGATAGGACGTACACACTGGATGATTTGGTAACGGAGAAAGTCAAGCTAAACATCTTGCTGAAGGAGGTGAGACAAATGCAAGAAGAGGCCAATAATCCATAGGGGATGCCTAGTCCAGTTGAATCTCAGCATGCCTCAATTTCGCCATGTTGGCATTTCTGCTCTTTATTGCAGTTTGCTATCGCGGCCAAAGCAGTCCGGTGGAAGGTCGCGCCGCCCCGCCGCCCGTTTCCCCGCTGCCGCCACCGGAGCCGGAAAGCAGGGGGCCCTGCTGCGGGTGCTGGCGGGCACCCATGGCGCTCATCGCAGGGAAGTGGCGGATGAATCCGCCGTGCCGGTGATCAGTTGCAGACCCTGGGGCGGCAGGCCGGTGATGAAGTGGAGCTCGTTGCACTCACACCAGTGGCTCAGGGCCAGGGGCAGGGCTGATTCAAAGTTCAGCAAGGAGTCGATTGCGGTTGTCGCCGCG
>JBMOET010000046.1:0-9172 GCA_049314595.1 Candidatus Planktophila sp.
AACTTCGAGAGGTTCACGGATCTTTGCGAAAGAAATTCGGCGTGGTGCTACTGATACTTTTTTAGACGCGGCCAAGAGATGTCCTTCCAGACAATAAAGCGGGAACGCACAACTATTAGGTCTCAGCCGCTATATGCCCTGACCGTATGATTTTTGCGCGAAGGTGAAGGGTATCGCTCACCCGCCCAGTCTGTCCAACCCAATGCTTATACCTCTAATGGGCCGATTTGTCTGCAGATTTAGGGAGATCTGGGGAAAGAAAAACCCCGCCTGGCGCAGAGCCAAGCGGGATTGATCAGCTTATTGCTTAGCCAGATCCCAGACGTTTTCTCCGCGCAGGACGGCATCTGACCCGCCATCTATATAGATGTTTTGGCCCGTGGTGTGTGTATTTTCAACACTGGTCAACCAGATGAGGAGAGAGGCCACTGCTTCAGGCTCCATAAATCCATTCAATGGCATCGGAACCATCTGCAATATCCCAGCAACCGCCTCTGGAGTTGCGATCATGTCGGCGACCATCGGGGTCTTCACGATTCCTGGCCCAACGGCATTAAGAGGAATCCCCGCCCCGGCCCAAGCTGGCTTAATCGATTCTCGGCGTACCCATCGACTGAGCGCCCGCTTGGTAGATCCATAAATCAGCTGCTCTGCCCCTCCGCCTGCATCAACTAAGCCTTGCGCAATTGCTACGGCCATTGCTTCGTCATCGGCACACATCGCGGCAACTAGCTCTGGGCTATTTGGCATTAAAGATGCCATGGAGCTGGTTATGGCTACACGTGGCGACTTTGATTGCGCCAATGTCGGCAAAAGCTCATTGAGAAACTCTGTCACTCCAAAATAATTAACAGAGACTGTTTTAGCGATTGGATGCGCCAATCCAGCACATGCAATAACGGCATCAATAGATCCCCCTGAAAGCTCGATAGCTTTTTTTGCCGCATAAAGTCGACCTGCCGGGGTGCTCAAATCGGCTTCGATATCGGCGCTTTTTAGATCAACGCCAATGACCCTGTGTCCAGCTGTTGTGAGCATCTTTGATGTTGCCGCGGCGATTCCGGAGGCAGTGCCTGTGATTACATATGTACGGGTCATGATTGACTCTTTCTGTACAAGAATTAATGTCGCTTATACATCTTTACCGTACTCCTACTTGTACTAAAAAGCGCTGAGAGTTACGACACCTATTACTCGGGAAGTGCTAGCCCCTCAAATAAAAAAACCGCTAAATTTTCCTTGACCTCAAAATGTAGGTAGGAGTATTAATTAGATATCTTAATTATCTGAAGCAATTTAGTTAATTAGGGTTCGGATCAGTAAACAGTTCTAGTTCAATAGCGATATTGGATAAACAAATGACGAATTGGGGATTGGGGAACAGAGATTCGAGTCGGTCAACACATAACGGGCTTAACTTAATTGATTTTGAGTTAAAAGTATGTCGCTGGTTATTCGTCAGCCTCCGGAATAGCTTGGTTACAGCCCCCGTCCATCGAAGTTACGACAAAACTAAAGCCTTCGAACCAATGGTTCGAAGGCCTTAGCTTTTTATTCGTAATTACTTGATTGTGACTGTTGCGCCAGCTGCCTCTAGGGCTGCCTTTGCCTTGTCTGCTGTCTCCTTGTTGACCTTCTCTAGAAGAACAGTTGGGCATGCATCGACTAGATCTTTCGCTTCTTTCAAGCCAAGGCTTGAGTTAAGTCCGCGAACTTCCTTGATCACTGCAATCTTTGATGAACCAGCGGCTTCAAGAACGACTGAGAACTCGTCCTGTGCTGCTTCTGCGCCGCCGGCGGCTGCGCCACCTGCTGCTGCAGCTGCTACTGGAGCAGCTGCTGTTACATCGAACTCAGTTTCGAATGACTTAACGAACTCTGAGAGCTCGACCAATGTCATTTCCTTGAACTGTGCCAATAGGTCTTCTGTATTGAGCTTTGCCATATTCGTTATTCCTTCTCTTCTGATTCTGGGTTAACTTCTTCGGTTACTACTGTTACTTCAATTACGTCCGTAGTCACAGCTTCAGCTGGAACCTCTGCCACAGCTTCATCAACTGCTGGTGCGGACACCTCGGACGTAGCATTATTTGAAGTGGATTCGGACATTTCAAGCTTGATACGGAGAGCATCGAATACACGAGCCGCCTTAGCAAGCGATCCCTTCATAGCGCCAGCAAGCTTTGCAAGAAGAACCTCACGAGATTCAAGATTTGCAAGCTGCATAAGCTCTTCTTTAGTGACTGCTTTGCCTTCGTAGATTCCGCCCTTGATGACAAGGAATGGATTCTCTTTAGCGAAATCGCGCAGGCTCTTAGCCGCGTCGATTGGATCTCCATTAATGAATGCAACGGCAGATGGTCCAACAAGTAGATCTGGTGAAAGATCAACGCCGGCATTCTTTGCTGCAATCTTTGTAAGAGTGTTCTTCACAACTGCGTACTTGGTCGTAGTGCCAAGTGCACGGCGAAGTTGTTTCATCGATGTCACGGATAGTCCGCGATACTCGGTGAGAACTGTTGCTGTAGCTGTACGGAAATCTTCCGTTAGCTCTGCAACTGCTTTTTCTTTATCTGGGCGAGCCATTCGGTTCACCTTTCCTGGTACTTAGCGACTTCAGGAAATAAAAAAATCCGAGACGCGTAGCGCCACGGATTAATGTGAACACCTACGCGGGTTGAGATTTCCTCATTTAATGAATCAGCCTTGCGGTTGATCCAGACCTGCGGTCTTTGGTTATGGTCTCAGGGTAGGCCGACTGGCCTACCCTCGTCAAATTCTTAGTTAGTTACAGGCTCACGAACGAGGTTTGGATCAACTGCAATTCCAGGTCCCATCGTCGTTGAAATAACTGCCTTCTGTATATAGCGACCCTTTGAAGAGTTTGGCTTTGCACGAAGGATTTCTTCCATTGCCGCTGCGTAGTTCTCAGCAAGCTGCTCGGCAGTAAATGAAACCTTGCCGATTAGGAAGTGAAGATTTGAGTTCTTATCAACGCGGAATTCAATCTTTCCACCCTTGATATCAGTAACTGCTTTAGCAACATCAGTTGTAACAGTTCCGGTCTTTGGGTTTGGCATCAAGCCACGTGGTCCAAGAACCTTTCCAAGGCGACCGACCTTACCCATGAGATCTGGTGTTGAAACAACTGCGTCGTAATCAAGACGGCCCTTTGAAACTTCTTCGATCAATTCATCGCCACCGACGATATCTGCGCCAGCTGCGCGAGCTGCATCTGCTTTTTCTCCGTTAGCAAAAACCAAAACGCGAGCAGTCTTACCTGTTCCGTGTGGCAAGTTAACAGTTGAGCGGATCGCTTGATCGGCCTTCTTTGGGTCAACGCCAAGTACTAAAGCAACTTCTACAGATGCGTTGTACTTAACTGTTGATGTTTCTTTGGCAAGTGTTACTGCCTCGAGTGGTGTGTAAAGGTGATCCTTGATTACCTTTGCTGCAGCCTCGTTATATTTCTTTGAGCGCTTCATTTCATCCTCATTCTTTCTTAGGTTGTGGTTAGCGAACCAGCGCGGTTCTCCCACATCTTCTTCTCACTCTGAGAAGAAGAATTCTTTATTTATCCGTTAGTTGTGATTCCCATTGATCTGGCTGTTCCAGCAATGATCTTTGAAGCTGCATCGATGTCATTTGCGTTTAGATCTGACATCTTAAGCTTTGCGATTTCAGCAACTTGAGCCATGGTGATGTTTGCAACCTTGGTCTTGTGTGGAACAGCAGAACCCTTTTCAACGCCAGCTGCCTTCAGAATCAAACGTGATGCTGGAGGTGTCTTAGTGATGAAAGTAAAAGAGCGATCTTCGTAGACAGTGATCTCTACTGGAATGATCTGACCCTTTTGAGACTCCGTTGCAGCGTTGTATGCCTTAACGAACTCCATGATGTTGACACCATGCTGGCCAAGGGCAGGACCGACTGGTGGAGCAGGTGTTGCTGCGCCAGCCTGGATCTGCAACTTGATGAAGCCGGTTGCCTTCTTCTTTGGTGCCATTTCTTTTCCTCTTTTTTCTTATCGTTTACTAGTGGTAATTAAATCTTTTGTACTTGCGCAAATGAAAGCTCTACAGGGGTTTCGCGTCCGAAGATAGAAACAAGAACCTTGAGCTTTGCCTGCTCTGGCATGATCTCTGAGATCGATGCTGGAAGCGTTGCAAATGGGCCATCCATAACTGTTACCGACTCACCGATTTCAAAGTCGATAAGGCGGATATCAATCTTGTCTGACTTCTTAACTGGACGTGGTGCCAAAATCTTTTCAACTTCATCCATGCTCAATGGGCTTGGATGATGTGCATTGCCAACAAAGCCAGTAACTCCAGGGGTATTACGTACTGCCGACCATGATTCATCAGTGAGATCCATGCGAACTAATACGTAACCAGGATAGATGTTGCGCTTAACCATCTTGAACTGACCGTTCTTGAGCTCTTTAACCTCTTCTTCAGGAACTTCAATCTGGAAGATGTAATCCTCCATATTTAAAGATTGAATACGAGTTTGAAGGTTGCCCTTAACTTTCTTTTCATAGCCAGCATAAGAGTGGACTACATACCAATCACCAAGTGCTGTGCGAAGAGTGCGGCGAAACTCTGCGTTTGGATCGTTCTCATCGGACTCGATGTCACCATCTTCATCAGATGCGAGCGCAAGCTCTGGTTCGGTAGAAGTTACAACTTCTGCCACTTCTTCGACCGGGGATGAAAGCTCAGTTGCAGATGCGGCAAGTGCTGCCTCAAAAGCATCGGGCTTCGAAGTCGAAATATCTTGTTCTTCAGTCATTGACTCTCTTCCTTATCCAAATACCCAGAAGACGATCTTGGTTAGAACAAGATCGAGCAATGAAACAACGGCGATGATGAAAGTTACGAAAACTAAAACTACAGAGGTATAAGTGGTCAACTGTGTTCTGGTTGGCCACACAACTTTGGTGAGTTCGTTTACAACTTGGCGGTAGAAAAGGCCGACGCGCGCAAATAGTCCGAGCTTCTCGGCTACTTGTTCAGTTGACTCTGTCATCGTCAGTACCTTTCCATTCATCGTTTATAACCTGTACAACTTGCAGGGCAGGAGGGACTCGAACCCCCAACCGGCCGCTTTGGAGACGGCAACTCTAGCCAATTGAGCTACTGCCCTTCGCACGAAGGCATGACAAAACCATAGGGAAAAGCAAACCCTCGTGAGCGTTGAAGTGTAGGGGCAAGGGGGGCCTCAGGTCTAACTCGCTGCTGGGATACGGCAGACTTAGCCCCATGAACCCTCGAATCTCATCCCGAATCGCCGCGATTGCAGAATCTGCCACATTGGCCGTTGATGGCAAGGCCAAGGCCTTGAAGGCGGCGGGGCGACCGGTTATTGGATTCGGTGCGGGTGAGCCGGACTTTCCAACACCTGACTACATTGTTGAAGCAGCGGCTGCGGCAACGCGCGTTGTGGCAAACCACCGCTACACACCGACTCCAGGGCTTCCCGATCTGCGTGATGCAATTGTTGCCAAGACAAAGCGAGATTCACAATATGAAATCACCGCTGATCAGGTTTTAGTAACTAATGGTGGCAAGCAGGCCGTATATCAAGCCTTTGCAACAATCATCGATGACGGTGATGAGGTTTTATTACCGTCACCTTATTGGACAACCTATCCAGAGTGCATCAAATTAGCTGGCGGAACAACTGTTGAAGTTTTTGCAGATGAGTCACAAAACTATTTAGTAAGTGTTGAACAGCTTGAAGCTGCCCGTACACCGAAAACTAAAGCGCTTTTATTTTGTTCGCCATCTAATCCAACAGGCTCTGTGTATTCATTAGAACAAGTTAAAGCAATTGGTGAATGGGCAGTAAAGAATAATATTTGGGTCATCTCAGATGAAATTTACGAACACTTGTTATATGACGGAGCAAAAGCGCCAAGTATGCCGGTTGTGGTTCCGGCATTGGCAGATACGTGCATTATTGTGAACGGTGTTGCTAAGACTTATGCCATGACTGGTTGGCGAGTAGGTTGGATGATTGGGCCTAAAGATGTTATTAAAGCTGCGACTAATCTGCAGTCTCATTTAACGTCAAATGTTTCAAATGTTTCACAACGTGCAGCAATTGCAGCAGTCAGCGGAGATTTAGCTGCGGTTCATGCAATGGGTGAAGCATTTAACCGTCGACGTAAGTTAATAGTTGATCTGCTCAATGAGATTCCTGGATTTGTCTGCCCAACACCCCAAGGTGCTTTCTATGTTTATCCATCAGTAAAAGGCGTGCTCGGAAAGACAATTCGCGGCAAAACTCCAAACACATCAGCAGAACTAGCAACACTCTTGTTGGATGAAGTTGAAGTCGCTGCAGTGCCGGGTGAGGCCTTTGGGCCCTCTGGTTATCTGCGTTTTTCATATGCCACAAGTGATGCCGATATTGTTGAAGGAATTGGGCGAATTAAAGCTTTACTAACTGAGGGCTAAATCTCGATTCCAACTAGATTTACTTCGGCAACTAAAGTAATTCCAAAAGCTTGCTGAACATGATCGCGTGCACGTTTAGCTAAAGCAGCAATATCACTGGCAGTTGCTGTACCAGAATTTGTTAGCGCTAAGACGTGTTTGCTAGAAATACGTGCGCCACCTAGTTCGTCGCCTTTGTGTATTCCAGAGTTTTCAATTAACCAAGCTGCAGAAACTTTTACACGGCCATCTGTGAGTGGCCACTTTGGTGCAGCGTTAGGAAGAGAATCTGCGGCCTGCTGAGAAATAATTGGATTAGTAAAAAATGATCCCGCCGACCACGAATCATGATCTTCAGGTGATAACAGCATTCCCTTGTTAGATCGAAGCTCTAGAACTGCTGCGCGACAATCTGCAACAGAGCACTTGTCGCCAAGTTCAATCGCTAACTTCTTTGCTAATTCAAGGTAAGTAATCGGCGTTGTCATTTCACCGATACGCAGTTGGAAGGCGACATCTAATACAACATAGCGTCCTGGATGCTCTTTAAAGTATGAGTTGCGATAAGAGAATTGACACTCTGCATTTGTAAAAGTCTGTATCGCCTTCTTTTCGCGATCATATGTGCGAACCCGAGTAATGAACTCGCTAACTTCGTGACCATAGGCACCGATATTTTGAATTGGAGCAGCGCCTACAGTTCCGGGAATTCCGCTGAGCGTTTCAAGGCCTGCAAAGCCACGCGAAATAGTTGTCTTAACAAAACTATCCCAATTCTCACCGGCACCAATCGTTAGCGTTGCTCCACTGCAAGCATCAACTTCTGACTCGACACTATTATTTGCAATACGAATCACAGTGCCGGCAAAACCATTATCCGATACCAATACATTTGTGCCGCCACCCATAATAAAAATTGGTGAATCACCAGCAGCTTCAATCGCAGCAATGATTTCTGATTCACTTGAAACATGAACGATTGTGGTTGCCGGGCCACCCACACGCAGGCTGGTGTACTTAGATAGCTCGGTCATGGATAAAGGTTAGCGACGTGGAGACAAAATTGCGCTTTTACCTTTGAAGCGCTCAAGCAGGCGGTCAAGATTCTTATTACTCTGAACTTCTCTAAAGGCTGGGTCGGCATCTAGATATGCATGGTGGCGGCCAAGCTCTAATGGCAGATCCATCTGTAATAGATGCCCTCCTGCCTGGCGAATCTTTAATGAAAGCTCCATATCTGCATTGTGGAAATAGACCGCACGCAGATTAAATCCACCAGTTTCTAAAACTGCTTCTCGATTAAGTGCCATAAACAGCGAACTCAACACATCGACTTCGCCAGGGCCCGTATCAATAACGCTGCGCCACTCATCGTCAACATTAATTAACCCCCCGCGCCATCCAACTGCAACAAACTCGCCTTTGTTTAACTCCTCAATTGCAGGTGAGATTGCATCACCCACAAAGCGTGTAGCAGGATCGATGATGACAACATATCTACTTTGTATTTTTTGCAACAATGCATTGGCGCAGTCTCCCCAACTGGCACCAGGTTGCACCGCAAATAAATATGTTTGCGAATCCATTGCTTCAACTAATCGCCCAGGATCCCCGATTGCCAGAATTACTACTCCGCAATCACTGCTGGCCTTGACCAGATTCACGTTTTCAAGTGCGTCATCGGTAAAACCATCCACGATCAATGCAACCGTGACATCTTTTTCTAAATCAATAGGGCGAATATCGCGGGCAAATGCCAGAGTTATGAAGGCCGCTTTTTCATTGAGCTCATACCCCTCGGCCACATCAACTACTTCATAGCCGGCTTGAGCAATTAGATTTCGTAATCTGTCGGCAAGAGGAAAATCTTTAGCTTCCCGCGCCTGAATTCGTGCATCTGCTAATTCAACGACCGAATCTGGCGCGCTCATTTGATGACTACTGCTTTGGCCATTCCTAGAACTTTTACTCCGGCCGATGTCGCGACGATATCTAATTTGATGCGATCACCATTGATTTCAACTACTGTTGCGTTGACCGTTAAATCTACTGTCTCATTAGCAGGAACAATGACTGGCTTAATAAATCTGGCAGAAAACTCTTTAACGTTAGCTGGGTTGCCTGCCCAATCGCTGACGTACTTGCCAACAAGTGCCATAGTTAGCATTCCATGTGCAATGACATTTGGAAGTCCAACGGACAGTGCAAAATCTTCATTTTGATGAATTGGATTCTGATCACCGCTGGCATCGGCATAGGCTTTTAGTAAAGCACGATCGATCGAGAACACGTTCTCGTCTAATACCGTACCGATTTCAATCATCCGCGCACCACCAAAGTTGACCATGATGAAACGACTAAGTCAGCTCCATTATGTAAATCAGATCGCACGCTAATAATTTCATTGCCTGCAGCAACTCTGAGAGTTTCAATTGTCGCTGAACATTTAAAAGTATCACCGGCAACGATTGGCCGATAGATTTCAAACTTCTGATCGCCGTGAACCAAGCGCGTCCAATCAACACCAACCTCTGGCTGCGTCAGAATCGATTCATACTGTGAAAGTGAGATACGAATTGAAAAAGTTGGAGGAGCTACCGATGTTTTGGTTTCACCAATGACGGCAGCAAAGGAATCAATCTCAGATTGGGTTACGGTAATTGAATCTGCACCTTCAAAAGTGCGCCCGACCGAATCGGGATTGATCATTAGCGGGTTTCGCGGTGAAG
>JBMOET010000047.1:0-8827 GCA_049314595.1 Candidatus Planktophila sp.
GATTCAATCTGGCGGATACGCTCGCGAGTTACGCCGTATACCTTTCCGATTTCATCAAGTGTCTTAGGTTGTCCATCGGTTAAACCAAATCGCATAGCAACCACACCGGCTTCGCGCTCTGACAACGTATCAAGCACCGAGTGCAACTGCTCTTGCAACAAAGTAAATGAAACAGCATCAGCTGGAACAACGGCTTCGGAGTCTTCAATCAGATCTCCGAACTCGCTATCTCCTTCTTCACCCAAAGGTGTGTGAAGTGAAATCGGTTCACGACCATACTTTTGAACTTCCACAACTTTTTCTGGCGTCATATCGAGCTCTTTAGCGAGTTCTTCTGGGGTCGGTTCGCGACCAAGATCTTGCAGCATCTGGCGCTGTACACGGGCCAACTTATTAATAACTTCAACCATGTGTACTGGAATACGGATTGTGCGAGCCTGGTCGGCCATCGCACGTGTAATCGCCTGGCGAATCCACCATGTGGCATACGTTGAGAACTTATAACCCTTTGTGTAGTCGAACTTTTCAACCGCACGGATCAAGCCCAAGTTTCCTTCTTGAATCAAATCAAGGAACAACATTCCACGACCGGTATAGCGCTTAGCAAGAGATACAACCAGACGAAGGTTTGCCTCAAGTAAATGATTCTTTGCGCGCTTGCCATCTTCAACTAACCACTCAAGCTCGCGCTTTAGCTTCTTTTCAATCTTCTTATCATTTTTTAACTTAGCACCGGCAAAAAGGCCGACTTCTACGCGTGTAGCAAGCTCTACTTCAAGCTCGGCGTTCAGCAAGGCCACGCGGCCGATCTGCTTTAAATAATCCTTGACTGGGTCAGCCGTTGCACCTGCAGTCATAACAGTTTGTGCAGGAGCATCATCTTCTTCAGAAGCCTTTAATGTAAATGCATCGGCTTCATTGCCTGAGGCTTCCTCGGCTAAGTTAACAATGCGAGGCTGAACAGTTTTATCATCGGCCTCTGAATCAACTAGCTCTACGGCTTCAGCGATAAGTGTTTCAACATCCTCTAACTCAACTTCTTCTAGCTCTACTTCTTCGCCATCGATTTTTACAACGGCGACTTTGCCAGCTTTTTCTTGTGGCTTTGCAACTGCAACTTCAACAGGCTTGGGTGCAATCAGAGCCAACTCAGTCTTCTTCAAGATTCGTGATGATGTTCCGAGTCCACTCTTGCGAAGCTTTTCTATTGTTAGCGGAATCTCAACTGCAAGTGCACGAGCTTCGTCAACTAAATCTTTATCGGCCTTCTTAGGAATCCGATTAATTGATTTAACGCCGCGCATTTCAAGCTCAGCTAGGATTTCACTGTTTCGAATAATTGCATTTTTAGCATCAACGATTGCTTGTACATCTTTAGCGGTTAGATCTTTCTTGAGTTCAACCTTAACCGGCGCAGCTTTTTTTGCTACGGCCGCCTTTTTAACTGGCGCGGCTTTCTTAACTACGGCCTTTTTAACGGGTGCAGCCTTTTTAGCTACGGCTTTTTTAACTGGCGCGGCTTTTTTAGCTACGGCCTTCTTAACCGGTGCTGCTTTTTTCGCTGGCGCAGCTTTTTTAGCTACAGCTTTCTTTACAGGTGCCGCCTTTTTTGCTGCGGTTACTTTCTTCACCTTGTTTTTGAGCGCACTAAATACAGCCACAGGTATCCTTTGGTTTTATCAGCGATGCGCGCTGATGCGATGGCTATATTATAATTTATCCACAGGCCAAAATGCACATCGAAAACAGGTTTTTTCGGGTCTAACTGAGGGCGAGCGCCTCTTTGATCACATTTCCCACTGATTCCACCTCTACAAGGAAGCCATCATGGCCAAAAGGTGATGAAATCGTTATAAGTGGCAGGGCACGTGGGGCAAATTCAGCGATTTCGGCTTGAAGGCGGACTGGAAAGAGGCGATCGGTATCGATAGCAACTGCCACCACTGGAATAGTGATGCTAGCCAGAGCTGCGCCAACTCCCCCACGATCTCGTCCAATATCGTGACTATTCATCGCCTCGGTCAAGACTATGTAGGTATTTGCATCAAATCGATGGGCCAGCTTGTCGGCCTGGTGATCTAAGTACGACTCAACGGCAAATCGGCCAGTGTCATCACCTTGAAGCTCTCGTCCAAAGCGCACATCCATCTCGGCCTCAGTGCGATACGTCAAATGTGCAATGCGGCGTGCGATTCCCATACCCTCGATAGGGCCAAGGCTCGATTGATAGTAATCCCCGCCGTGAAAATTAGGATCTGATTTGATTGCGCGGATCTGAATCGATGAGGTTCCGATTTGATCACCTGTTGCAACTGCCGATGAACCGATTGTGCAGATAGCACCTACCCGATGTGGCAACTGCACCGCCCATTCCAACGCACGCATTCCGCCAAGAGATGGGCCAACGGCCAGCACGTACTTTTCAATTCCCAGTGCATCACTGAAAGCAACTTCGGCGGCGACCATGTCACGAATCGTCAGCGATGGAAAACGCGAACCATAGCGCTTGCCATCGGGTGCGATCGATGAGGGTCCAGTTGAACCCTGACACCCGCCGATAACATTGGGACAAACAACGAAATACTTATCGCTATCAAATGGCAGACCGGGGCCAACCATTGAAGGCCACCATCCAGGAACATCTGACCAACCTGTCATTGCATGGTTAACTAAAATCGCATTGTTTTTTTCAGCGTTTAGTGTGCCCCAACTTTGATAAGCAATGGTTATATCTTTAAGCGTTTCACCGCTCTCTAACAATAAGTCGCCTATATTTATGAAAAGGCGATCACCGGGTGCATGGGTTTCAAGCCATGCCCCGGTAACTAATCCGCCTTGTGTACTCACTATTTAGCTGCTGCAAACCCATCTGCCAAGTCGGCCTTGATGTCATCGATATCTTCTAGACCAACAGATAGACGAATTAACCCTGGATTAACTCCTGCATTTAATAACTCATCTGCAGAGAGCTGCGAATGCGTTGTTGATGCTGGATGAATAACGAGGGATCTCACATCACCGATATTAGCAACGTGTGAGTGCAAGGTAAGAGCTTCAACAAACTTCTTACCTGCCTCGATGCCGCCCTTGATTTCAAAGGAGAGGACTGAGCCTGAACCCTTAGGCGCATACTTAGTAGCCAGAGCGTTATACGGTGAATTTGGTAGCCACGAGTAGTTCACTTTCTCGACCTGCGGATGCGCCTCTAGCCATGTTGCAACGGCCTTAGCATTTTCTAGGTGTTGCTTCATGCGAAGTGTCAGCGTCTCAAGACCTTGAGCTAATAACCATGCGTTAAATGGGCTAACTGCTGCCCCAATATCGCGCAGAAGTGTCAGGCGGATCTTAAAGATGTATGCCAAGTTAGCGCCAAAGGCACTACCCACTCCCAAAGCTTGGGCGTATACCAGGCCGTGATACGAAGGATCTGGCGTATTAAAGCTAGTGAACTTTTCTGGATACAGGGCGTAATCAAAGTTACCCGAATCCACGATTGCACCGACAACTGCATTTCCATGGCCTGATAAGAACTTAGTTGCCGAGTGAACAACTACATCGGCGCCAAACTCAATCGGCTTAATAACATACGGTGTTGCCACAGTGTTATCAACGATCAGTGGAACATGGCTCTCATGTGCAACTTTGGCAACTGCTGCGATATCTAAAATATCGTTATTAGGATTTGAAATCGTCTCACCGAAAAATGCCTTGGTGTTTGGGCGTACAGCTTTGCGCCACTCTTCAGGATCATTAGGGTTATCAACGAAAGTTACTTCGACGCCAAAAGTTGGCAGGGTGTAATGGAACAAGTTATATGTTCCGCCATAGAGATACTTTGAAGAAACAATGTGATCGCCTGCAGTTGCAACAGCTAAGACTGCAAAGGTTGTTGCTGCAGAGCCTGATGCAAGAAGCAATGCCGCTACTCCGCCTTCAAGTGATGCGATTCGCTTTTCAACAACATCCTGCGTTGGATTCATAATGCGGGTGTAAATATTGCCTAGCTCTGCTAAACCAAATAGATCAGCGGCATGCTTAGTATCGCGAAATTGATAGGCAGTGGTTTGATAGAGCGGTAGTGCGCGTGCACCTGTCGTTGGATCGGCAATTTGACCCGCGTGAATCTGACGGGTTTCAAAAGCGGCTTCTTCTAGTGAAAAGTGTGACACGTGATGTATTCCTCCCAGTTATGGGACCACTCACCAAGGTATGCCGACGCTGGCATAAACAATGTGGTTCGAGTGATCCACGCTTATCGATGGCGTTGTTGCTATCGATCTGGTCTTCACCCGGAGCACCCCACCGTGGTGGAGGGTTGCCGTCTAGTAAGCCGGGGCTAAACACTAGAACTCGTGACCTAGGTGGACTCTAACAGATGAGGGCTTTTACCCAAAAATCCCAGCGGTCACTTTTGGGTGCAGTTCAACGCGCATGGCGGCAAAGGCACCTGCTGGCCAACCCGAGCCAAAGACCCGGCGCAACAAGATGGTCAGTGAATAGTTAGGTTGATCCGCAGTTGCCCGATCTAGCGCCTTAAAGGCAAGGGTTGTGTCGCCTCGCTCGTATGCAAGTGTTGCAAATAGACATGCAACTGGTGCCACATAGCCAGCAGGTGCAATCTGTAATAAGTAGTGCCACATGCCCCAATATGTTAAAAAACTATTTCGGTTATGCGAACCCAGGGCAAAGTCTCGAACTTGAATATCACTTAAGCGGCCAATCACACGTGCGCAGTGTTGGATCTGACTATCGGTTGCAAACTTTTCGAACTCCACTGCTAAGTCAATAACTGCAGTTGCACCATCTTGTTGTTGGGTCGCCAGTACGGCAGAGCTCTCATCAACATAGAAGCTCTTAACGTGGGCGATAAAACTTTCTTCCAGGGATTGAGGAAGTGCATCGATTGATAGTTCTTCATTGTGAGCTTTCATATTCTTCTCATTTCGTGAATCGAGTACGTGCCGATACAACAGTGACGGTTGCCACCGAGGTCTTTATCACTTGGCCATTAATAGGTTTTGCTAAACCGTTATGGGTAAAGCTGCCGTTCCATGTAGTTACTAAGATGACGGCATAAACACCTGGTTGTTTATAAGTGTGTTTGATTGTCGCTTTGGGATATGGCGCACCTGGGCTGCCAGTTGAGTACATGGAGCCATCGCCAAAGGACCAGATAAATCCTGGCCTCAAAGCAACATCGACTACTTCTCCAATAATGCTGACGCTGCTTTGAAACATCTGCGGAACATCGCACCAGAAAATAACTGGAACATTGCTCAGTGGCTCAACCTCAGGTGAAAAAGCTACCCCTGCGGTAGGAATCATCTTTATTAAACGATCACTCAGGTTGGCGGTTTTAACGACTGTCTTCTTCACTACAACACGTGGCTTATATGTGCGCTTGACCGCAGGTGCTGGACTTGCTTTAGGTGGAAACCACAAAGTAGGCGTGGGTTTTGGTATCGCTCGCTTCTTAACAACCGTCGACGAGTTGCCTTTATGGGCCTCGATAATTATCTGGTTATCTTGTGTAAAGACATCAACGCAGGCGGTATCGATGCAATCGGCAGAAGCGCTGATGGGTGTGAGAAAACTGAGCGTTAAGAGCATTAAAAGTGGGGTTCTCATGTCGTGCACATTAAGCGTGGGCTCTGACCGTTATCGGGCTCACAGCGCTAACTGTGGATAGGTGTGACACTCTAGGTACATGGTTGCGCGCGATGGAGATGGCTGGGTCCAGTGCGACTGCGGAAATAAACACTGGGGACTCAATGGCGCCGCAGGAATTCTGATTCTGCGTGGTGATGAAATCTTGTTACAACATCGTGCGCCGTGGGTACACAACGGTGATACCTGGGGAATTCCAGGTGGTGCTCGCGATAGTCATGAAAGTGTTATCCAAGGCGCAGTTCGTGAAGCAATTGAAGAGACCGGAATCGATCCGCAGTATGTGACTCCGCTGCAAACATTTAGCGATGACCACGGCAACTGGCGATACGACACCGTGATTGCACGAGCAACCGATCAATTAATCGCACATGAAGTAAATGATGAGTCCCATGAAGTTAGATGGGTAGAGATTGAGAAAGTCGATGAACTTAATCTTCATCCAAGTTTTGCTAAGTCGTGGCCAGCTTTAAAGGCCTTGATTCAAACGTTTCAATGATTCTCGAACAACATCTTTATCTGAAGTTCTCCAGAGTGGTGGCATCGAGTTCAGCAACGTGCTGCCATAGCGTTTAGTAACAATGCGCGAATCAAGAATCGCAACAACTCCACGATCTTCCACGGATCGAATCAAGCGGCCAGTGCCTTGGGCCAACAAAAGCGCCGCCCGTGGCAGAGAGACCTGCATAAAGCCACTTCCGCCAGCGGCATCGGCCTGCGCAGCCCGCGCCGACATAACAGGTTCATCAGGGCGAGGAAAGGGAATGCGATCGATGGCCACAAGGATGCAACTGTTGCCGGGCACATCTACGCCC
Source organism: Candidatus Planktophila sp. (assembly GCA_049314595.1). Lineage (GTDB taxonomy): Bacteria > Actinomycetota > Actinomycetes > Nanopelagicales > Nanopelagicaceae > Planktophila. Next base: position 6,483 of record JBMOET010000047.1, read on the forward strand.
TGCCACAGCGACATCGTGCCCAGCAAAATTGATGTCTCATCTTTAGCGAATTTTTCGACAAGTGGCCCAACGGCATCGCCACGTTTTTGCGTGAAAATCTTTATCGGCAGCTCAGCCAGTACTTTTCGCAAGTGCGCGTCCGCTGCCTCTACCCCACGCCAGGATGAAAATAAGGCCAATGTGCGTCCGCCAGCGGCATCGATTAATTCACCGAGTTCGGTCAGAACTTCAAAGCTGGGTCCATCTCGGCCAGGCTCTGGCAGATGTTTGGGCATATATAAAACGCCTTGATTAGCAAAGTCGAAAGGTGAACCAACATCTAACATCTGCACGTTAGATGGATCGACTTCGTTTTTCTCTAGTTCAACGTCGCTATCTTCCCCGATAAGAAAACCAATGCTCTTGGCAAGTGCGTTAAAAGAATTGCCAACAGTCAAGGTAGCCGAGGTCGCAATCACGGGAGTCTGCGTCAGTAAGTTCTCACGCAGAACTTCTGATACCGACAGTGGGGCTAAATGCAACGTTGAAAAAGTTGGTTCATACCACAACACATAACCATCGCCCATTTTAAGAAGCGTGGCAGCGGTCGTAGAAATCTCACTGACTGCGCCTTTTACACGCGCACGTTCGGCCAATATGTCTGTATCAATGATTTCATCGTCGGCCGATAAGAACTGCGTAATTGCCTGGGCGCTCTCGCGCACCTTTCGTACCGGCGACTCCAATGATTGTGGGATTTCTTCTAAACGCCCTTGGGCAGAAAAATCACCGCGAATAGATTCACCATAATCAACCATTGATTCATGAAAATCATTGGCCGCTTTATGAAAAGCATCTGAAAGCTTGCCCGGCATGAACTTGCGGGCCATTGCCGAAGCTCGTAAAACACGGGCTGAAGTTAGCTCCTCCGTTACCGCCTGAGTTGCCCGATCCATAAACTCGTGGGCCTCATCTAAAACCACGACATCGCGCTCTGGCAAAATTGGATGCGAATCTACGATCTCAATTGCCAGCAACGTGTGGTTAGTAACGACAACATCTGCGCCTTGGGCCTTGCCTTTTGCCGCAGCTGCAAAACACGTACTGCCAAATGCGCATCGATCTGCGCCAACACATTCGCGACCCGAGACCGAGTTAGCTGCCCATACGCGTCGATCAACATCAGGGGCATCATCACGATCCCCCGATACGCCTTTCTTGCGTGCCCATTCATGTAAACGCTTGGCATCTTTTTCAAGGGAAGAAATACCCAACATGATTTCACCATCTGGATCTGGCTCTTCGCTATTCATTTTTTGCAGACAGATGTAATTGCCGACGCCTTTATAAATTGCATATGTAATTTCGCGGCCCAAAACTTTTTCTAGAGCTGGAACAACTGCCGGCAGATCGCGCTCTACCAACTGACGTTGCAACGCCAATGTGGCTGTGGCAACTAAGACTTTGCGGCCATGAACGATTGGCGGAACTAAGTAAGCAAGTGATTTTCCTGTGCCCGTGCCAGCCTGCACCATCAAATGGTGTCGATCAGTTAATGCGTTAGCCACGGCTTCGGCCATCTCAATCTGGCCTTCACGCGGAGCACCGCCTATAGCGGTTACGGCGGCATCGAGTGCTGTGCGCACCTTGTCCGACATATCGCTCATAGGTGCAACCCTAGTGGTTGGCTATGTAGTTGAACTTTCAACTACATATCTGTAGCATTCATCCATGACCACAATGCCCGCGCTCTATATAGGCCATGGAGCGCCCATGTTGCTAGATGACCAGTTATGGACATCTCAGCTTGCCGGTATTTCCTCCTCGATAGAAAAACCCAGAGCAATACTGATCGTTAGCGCTCACTGGGAATCTGCACCGATAACTTTGAGTAGCCCCACCGCAAAGACTCCCCTGGTCTATGACTTCAGCGGCTTTGATCGCAAGTTTTATGAGATGACATATGAGACACCCGATGCAACTGATTTCTTTGAACTCGTCGCATCGATGTTGCCTGACACGCTGGCGGTGCATCAATCAAATCGCGGTTTAGATCACGGTGCTTGGGTGCCGCTAAAAGTTATGTATCCCAACGCCGATATTCCAGTACTGCAAATGTCTATGCCAACAAGTGATCCTGCATCATTGTTATCGATAGGCACATACCTTGCCCCGCTGCGTGATTTAGGTGTCTTAGTTATCGGCTCAGGCTTTATGACGCATGGTCTGCAGTATCTGCGCAACTGGTCTACCGATGCAGTTGCGCCAACATGGTCCAGCGAATTCGATGCATGGGCTGCCGAAGCCCTTGCCGCTAATGACATCGATACCTTAAGTAACTACCGCGAACTAGCACCTGGCATGCC
>JBMOET010000048.1:0-8777 GCA_049314595.1 Candidatus Planktophila sp.
GGTACTCACCCAAGCCATGTTCACCTAATTCGCGGCCAATACCTGATTGCTTGTATCCACCCCATTCAGCTTGCGGGCGATACGGTCCAAAATCATTAACCCAGATCGTGCCATGGCGCAGGGCGCCGGCAACTCTGGCCGCTTTTTCACTATCGCTGCTCCAGACTCCGCCAGATAAACCAAAGACTGTGTCATTTCCTAGCGCTATAGCCTGCGCCTCGGTATCAAATACCTCCACCGTCATGACGGGACCGAAAGACTCTTCTTGTACGCAGTACATAGTCGTTACGCAGTTATCTAGAACTGTCGGCAAGAAATACCAACCGTTTTCATGCTCAAGTGCTTCACTGCGCTTTCCACCAACTAATAGCGTTGCACCCTCGGCTATTCCTTTTTCAACGTACTCTGTAACGTTTCGCAGATGAGCTGCACTAATAAGTGGTCCGGTCTCTGCCTTTAAATCATTGGGGCCGCCTAAGCGAATCTGAGCGGCTCGTCGAACAATCTCATTGACTACGCGATCATGGATAGAACGCTCAACTAATAAACGTGTACCTGCCGAACAGACCTGGCCAGAGTGCAAGAAGGCAGCGGTAACTGCGTTATCGATTGCCGCATCTAAATCTGCATCAGCAAAGATTATGTGCGGATTCTTGCCACCGAGTTCAAGTGCTAACTTCTTAATCGTCTTTGCCGCTGCAGTCATGATGGTCTGTCCGGTAGTTAAACCACCCGTAAATGACACAAGGTCAACACGAGGGTCATTGATCAGTGGTGTTCCGACCACTGAACCAGGGCCAAGAATTAAATTAGCAACACCTTTGGGCGTGCCCGCTTCTTCAATTATTTTCATTAATGCAATTGCACTTTGTGGTGTGAGTTCACTGGGCTTTACAATAAATGAGCATCCAGCGACTAAGGCTGGTGCGACTTTCCAAGCAATCTGCAGCAACGGATAGTTCCAAGGTCCAATCAAAGATGCAACACCTAATGGCTCGTGAACTATGCGACTTGTTACGTGAGCCAAGCCCACATCGACGCTGCGTTCGTGCTCTTTTGCCCCAAGGTTTGCAAAGTGCCTAAAGGTTGCAATGACATCGGCAATGTCGTAGTGAGCCTCAATAAATCGCTTGCCAGTGTCATCGCTTTCTTTACGGGCCACTAAATCGGCATCGCGCTCAAGTAAGTCGGCGATTTTTGAAACAAGCTCGCTTCGCTTTTTAAAGCTCCAGGATGTAAATACTCCGCTATCAAATGATGCTCGTGCAGCAGCGATTGCATCTAAAACATCGGTGTTCGTCGCTTGTGAAACGGTAGCCACAACGCGTTGGTCGTGCGGGCTGTGCACATCATGGGCGCCGCCATCAGATGCCTGTCTCCAGGTACCATCGATAAATAGCGTTGCGACCATAGTGGTTTTAATCTAGTTGGCTTTTGCGCATTGCCACAAACTCATCGAGCTCTTGTAGCATCGATGCGTTGATATCAGGGGCTACGTAATCCTCTAACTTCTTCTTATAAATCTCTGCTGCGCGATCCTTCGTATCTCGTGCACCTAAACGCATCCAGCGCTCGTAGTTATCGCTGTTAGTCAGGAATGGTCGATAGAAACAGTCGCGAAAGCGCTCCATCGTATGGGCTGCACCTAAGAAGTGACCGCCGTGGCCGACCTCAACATGAGCATCAAAGGCAAGGGATTCAACGTTGAATTCCAGTGGAGTGAACTCTGTCATTAACGATTGCAGGATTTCAATGTCGAGAATGAACTTCTCATAACAAGAAACTAGTCCACCCTCTAACCAGCCAGCGGTGTGCATGACCCAGTTAGTGCCAGATAAGAAGGTTGGCATCATGGTCATCATCGATTGATAGGCCGATTGTGCATCAACAGTTTGTGATGAATTCAGGCCGCCGCCGCCACGAAATGGCAGATTAAAACTGCGAGCAATTTGACCAGTGCACAACAGGCCAATTCCTGACTCAGGTGTACCAAATTGGGGTGAACCCGATTGCATATCAATATTGGATAAAAATGATCCAAAGACAATTGGGCATCCTGGATTAAGTGTTTGTGCGAGCGCAATTCCAGATAATGCCTCAGCGATTTGTTGAGCCAACGTCGCTGGAATCGTAACTGGGCTCATCGCACCCATTAGTAAGAACGGTGTAACTACAACCGGCTGTCCTGCAAGAACGTATTCGCGCAGAGAGTCCAACATGCGATCATCCCAGCGCAGTGGTGAGTTGCAGTTAATGAGAGAGATTAGTGCTGGAGTCTCTTCAATTGCAGTGCGACCACCATGAATGATTTCAGCCATCCTGATGACATCTTTAGCGTTCTCAGCAGTTACAACATTTCCCATAAAGAATTTATCGGTCAGAGTTGCCGCTGCATATGCCATATCTAAGTGGCGCGAATCTAGAGATAAATCATTTGGCTCGCAAACGACTCCGCCAACGCTATCTAATGCATCGTAGGATTGCGCAAGCTTGCAAAAGTTTTCGTAATCCTTAAATGTGGCATCGCGGCGAACATCGCCTTCGCGGACAAAAGGTGGACCATAGACGCCACCGAAGACCATTGAATTGCCACCGATATGAACATTGTTCTTAGGATTTCTTGCGCGAAGATTAAATTCGCTAGGCGCTAGCGCCACCTGCTTAAGGATCCAATCTGGATCAAACTTAACGTTGTCACCTTCTACCGTCTGTCCAGCATCACGCAGTACATCCAGGGCCCACGGACTCATGAACTCAATACCGATCTCAGAGACAATGCGACGCCACCCCAAAGTCAGCGTTGCCATCGACTCTTGGCTTAAGATTTCATATCTAGGCATTCGATTCTCGAACATGTGATGCTCCTTGTACCTATTGACCGCTGGACACCTACGAGAATACCCTTAGATATTGGAACAGTGGTTCCATATTATGGAACACTATGGAAGGGGGTGGGCGATGAGTGAACTAGTCACAGGCACGCAGGCAATTGATCGCGCCAGCGCACTTCTTATTCATATTTTGGAAACTGCTACCCCGCCACTGTTATCAGAGCTCTCACGCACACATGAGATTCCTAAGAGCACAACATCGCGAATGTTAAGCGCCCTTGAACGTCAAGGACTTATACGCAGAGATAGAAACGGCGCATATGTCGCAGGTGAAGTTTTATCAACCTTTGCACGTTCACAAAATCACGACTCAGTATTAGTTGCACGTGTGCACTCGGTCTTAGAAAAATTAGCTCACGCCACCGGAGAAACTGCAAACCTTGCGGTATCGAGTAACGGAGAGATGAAATTAATCGATCAAGTCGATGGACATTACTTATTAGGTGCAACAAATTGGGTAGGCAAGCGAATTCCATATCACGCATCGGCTCTTGGTAAAATACTGTTGGCTTATGGTGTGGCAACAATTCCTATGGGTCGACTAGAAAAACTATCCTCTAAGACGATTACCTCCAGACCTCGGTTGCTTGCAGAGCTCGAAGGTGTTCGCAAAAAAGGTTATGCAATAATTATCGATGAGTTAGAAGATGGCTTAGTTGCCGTAGCAGCACCGATTCGCGAGAACGATGGTCGCGTTGTTGGTGCAATTTCTATTTCTGGTCCGTCACCTCGATTGACCCAGAAAGATTTAGCAAAGATCGGTGATCTGATCATCGAAGAGATACACACACTCCAGTCAAACCATGAAGGAAAGATAGGTGCAGCATGACTCATGACGACATCATCAAAGCGCTCTTTGACGAGACCCTAGTTGGAAATGCTCCGGCGGTTCTAGAGCTCACTAATCAAGGTATTGCCGATGGCATGACACCTAGCACGATCCTCTTCGATGCTTTAATTCCAGCACTGGAAGAAGTTGGCGCACGCTTTGAACGCGGAGACTTCTTTGTGCCAGAGATGCTTATCTCAGGCAAAGCAATGTCAGGTGCCCTCAATGTTCTGCGACCCCTGCTGGCAGAGACCGGTGCTGAAACCGTTGGAACATTCTTAATGGGTACAGTTAAAGGCGATGTTCACGATATCGGCAAGAACCTAGTCAATATCATGCTTGAAGGCGCTGGTTTTAACGTTATCGACCTTGGCGTGCAGGTTGCTCCTGAAAAATTTATTGCAGGAATCCTTGAACATAAGCCAGACATTGTTGGAATGTCGGCCTTCTTAACAACCACAATGCCGATGTTTAAAGTCAACATCCATGAGATTACCAAGGCTGGACTGCGTGATCAAGTAATCATCATGGTCGGTGGTGCACCCGTGACACAGGAGTATGCCGATGTTGTAGGTGCCGATGGCTTTGCTGCCGATGCATCTACTGCCGTTCGAATCGCTAAGGATTTAATCGCAAAAAAGCGTGCATCGGTCTCTGCATAAGCACAAACCATGTTAAAGAAACTACTTCCTTTCGTTGAACATGCAGTAAAGAAACCTGTGTGGGACTGTCGCATGTGCGGGCAGTGCGTTCTGCATTCAACTGGAATGACGTGTCCTATGACATGTCCAAAGACGTTGCGAAATGGTCCATGCGGTGGAGTGCGTGAAAATGGAAACTGTGAGGTAAAGCCTGAGATGCAATGCATCTGGGTTAAGGCATATGATCGAACGGTTTCATTGCCACTTCCTAAGGTATGGAAAGAGCATTACAACGAGCTTCGACCACCGGTAGACATGCGATTACAAGGAACATCTTCGTGGATAAATTTAGTAACTAAACGCGATCAGCAGACTCCTGCTGGCTGGTCTGTTGGTGAAAACTAATGTCGATTCTGCGTGAGAAGTTAGAGAATACGACCGAGCAAGTCTTTACTGCCGAATTCCCATCTATCGATGGCGGTGGAATGAACTCTGTGATTAGAGATGCAGCACGTTTAGCGCCATGGTTTGACGCCGTTAACGCAACTGATAATCCTGCAGCGCACGCCCATACATCTAATACAACAACGGCAATCGCCATGCAGATGCATGGATTAGAAGCAATTATGCAGATTGTCTGTCGTGATAAGAATCGCCTGGCGATTCAATCAGACATGATGGGCGCCGTACTTCATGGAATCACAAACATCTCTCTGCTCACAGGCGATGATGTAACGGCCGGTGATGAGCCAGAGGCCAGACGAGTCTTTGACGTTGATAGCGCCCAAGCCATCAATATCGCCCGCATAATGACCACCGGTCAGTATTTATCAGGGCGAAAGATCAACCCAGCCCCTGATTTCTATATCGGTGCAGTTGAAAATGCTGCCGCTCCCCCATTTGATTATCGAATCCAGCGCGCTTTAAAGAAGCACCGCGCAGGTGCCAGATTCTTGCAACTACAGATTTGCTACCACCCCGATCGCCTTGAAGCTTTTTGTAAAGGCGTTGCAGAAGTTGCACCTGACTTAAAGCTAATCCCAACTGTGGTTTTAATGAAAGGCGCGAAGGGGTTGAGCTTTATGAATGATAAGGTTCCCGGTATCGACGTTCCAGTTGATACTTTAAAGCGCGTTCAAAGCGCCAGTGATCCCAGCGTTGAGGTCAATAAGTTAACTCTTGAGCTGGCACAGCATGCACTAACACTTCCCGGTGTCCGAGGTCTGCACATAACTGATTTTAGACATGATGACACACTCGCTATTTTTATGAACGACCTAGGCAGAACACCAAAGAGACAGGGATAACACAATGCATACAGTTCTCACCTCACCCGGTCAGACCGTAACAATTGGTCATGATCAACCATTTTGTATTATCGGTGAGCGCATTAATCCAACGGGCCGTAAAAAATTCCAGCTACAGCTTCGCGAGGGTGATCTGTCTGCAATTGAAAAAGATGTACATGACCAGATCGCTGGTGGCGCAAATGTCCTCGATGTGAACATGGGTGTTCCACTTACCGATGAGCCAGCCTTGCTCGCCAAGGCAATAACTTTGATTCAAAGCATCACCGATACACCGATCTGTATTGACTCATCGATTATCGAGGCGCTACAAGCTGGCCTTGAAACATATCAAGGTAAAGCACTCGTCAATAGTGTTACAGGTGAAGACGAGCGCATGGATCTAGTTTTGCCACTTATTAAAAAACATGGTGCGGCCATCATTGCCCTACCTAATGATGAAACCGGCATCCCTGCAACTGCTGCAGAGCGAATGATCATCACTGAGAAAATCGTTCGTGCAGTTGAAAAACATGGCATTCCATTAGAGGATTTAGTAATCGATCCACTGGCAATGACAGTTGGCGCGGACCCAGAAGCAGTGAAAATTACGCTGGAAACCATCTATTTAATCCGTGAAAAATGGGGCCTCAATATGACTCTCGGTGCATCCAACATCTCCTTTGGTCTTCCTTACCGTCACTCCCTTAACGCGGCATTTCTGCCTGCGGCAATGTCACATGGTTTAACAAGTGCGGTTATGGATTCACGTACACCGCTCATTGTTGAATCTGTACGTGCTGCCGACTTGTTGCTTGGCTTAGATCCATGGGGATCAAACTGGATCACACGCTTTAGAGCAATGGAAGCGGCAAAAGCTGCTGAAGGAAACTAACTATTAGTAAAAAAGAGCTCGACCCGTCACTAGTGCCCCAGCATGATGGCACTGGGCGCGTCCGACTCGCCTTTAGATCCTTAGAAAAAGATAACTCGGTTGCATCTGAAAAGACTATTACCGTGCCTACTGGTGTCAGTGCATTTGATGCAGCATCATGGAATGGAATTGCGATTGATTCAACATGCGGCGGTTATGGAACATGCAAGAAATGTAAAGTAAAGATTACCGATGGCAATGTTGAAGCTTCAAAGTTAGATTTTCGGGCATTTACCGAAAGTGAAATCAAACAGGGATGGCGTTTGGCATGTCTTGTACGAACAAGTACCGATATATCAATCGATGTTCCACCACTTACTACGCGCCCTAAGGCGGCAACAGTAGGTGTTGGTCGACAAGTTATCCTGCGTCCTGCCGTGCAAAAGCGCTATGTCGAACTTGAAGAGCCATCTTTACACGATCAACGCACCGATATCGTTCGATTATTCGATGCTATTGATGACATTGAAGCAACCGCATCACTTGCTGCCATGCGAAATATCCCGCGAGTTATACGTGCTGCTAACTTTAAAGTTACGGCCGTCTTTGTGGATCAAGAGTTTATTGATATTGAAGCTGGCGACACCACTGGGTTTCGCTACGGGATCGCCTATGACTTAGGAACAACTACTGTTGTTGCAACACTTCTAGATCTAAACACCGGTGCACCTTTAGCCGTTAAATCGATGCTCAATAAGCAGCAGCCTTTTGGTGCCGACGTGATTACACGAATCAGTGCGACGATGTTGGATCCCAATGCCCTTACAAAGCTGAGCTCCTTGGCGCAAGAGACTTTGAATCAATTAACGCAGGAAGTCTGCATTGAGGCCGGGATTGATCCCCTGTACGTCTATGAAATCGCTATCGCTGGCAATGCAACCATGAATCACTTGTTGCTTGGCATAGATCCTGAGGCTTTAGGCGTTGCGCCATTCATCATGGCCGCGGCCGATTTCCCAGATGTTAATGCCGCCGAAATTGGTATCGAAATTCACCCAAGAGCTAAGGCCGTTATTTTGCCTTCTCTCGGCGCCTATGTTGGTGGAGACATCATTGCTGGCGCGCTTGCTTCAGGTATGGATCGCGACAAGCGTTTGCGTTTATTTATCGACGTCGGCACAAACTGCGAAATCGTTTTAGGTGATGGTGAAAAGATCTTGGCCACTGCAGCCCCTGCAGGCCCTGCATTTGAAGCGGCAAGCATCAAATGTGGTGTTCGTGCCGCATCTGGTGCAATTGAGACGATTAAAATTGTTGATGGTGAATTAATTATTGGGACTATCGATGATGCACCTGCCGTTGGCATATGCGGCTCTGGATTAGTCGATGCGTGTGCATCCCTTGTTGGCGTTGGTTTGCTCGATCACTCAGGGCGCTTTGTAACCAATGAAGTAGCACAAAAAGTTGCACCTACATTGGCCGATCGCTTACTCGAGCGTGAAGGTGAGCGAGTATTTGTTTTAACATGGAGCAAAGAAGTTGGTGATTTAACCGACTGTGTCTTTTTAACTCAGCGTGATGTTCGCGAACTTCAATTTGCTAAGGCCGCTATTGCCACCGGATGGGCACTGCTTCTTGAAGAGTTCGGTGTTGCGGAATCTGAAATACAACAAGTTCTTCTTGCCGGTTCATTTGGTTCTTACTTATCCCCTGCATCGGCAATAAAGATTGGCCTCGTACCAAAGCTCTCGGTTATGCGCATCATGTCTGCCGGTAACGTCGCCGGTGAAGGCGCAAAAATGGTTTTGCTATCTGCTCAAGAGCGCCATGGAGCGAATGCACTCCTTGAAGAGATTAACTATGTTGAACTCTCTGATCGCGCCGATTTTAACGACAAGTTTGTAGATCGTTTAGCTTTCCCAGTATGAGTATCGGCATCGTAGCGTGCGGTGCATTGGCTACACATATCAGCGAAATTGTTAGTGACAATGGGCTGGATGTAGTTATTTATCCATTGCCACCCTTGCTTCATAACCGCCCCGAGAAAATCGCTGGTGAAGTTGATGCCCTATTGCATGAGATCAAGGATAAACACTCCAGCTGCGCCGTTGGATACGCCGATTGTGGAACATATGGGGCGCTAGATACGGTCATTGCAACACATGGCGTTAAACGCCTTGGTGGTAACCACTGTTATGACATCTTTGCAGGTGCTCAGAAGATTGAAGAGATCATGGCCGCTGATGCTGGTACCTA
>JBMOET010000049.1:0-8161 GCA_049314595.1 Candidatus Planktophila sp.
GTGCATCGTAGCTCGAGAAAGAAACAACCTTGATTGTGCTTCCTGGAACCCAGTCGCTCTTCTTTGCAAAAACTTTTGTTAGGTTTGGTCCGCGTGTTTCATCCGCCCAAACTAGAATCTCATTTGCAGCTTGTGCAGGGACGATGGTCAAGCTGGCAGCAAATGACACTGTTGCAGCAAGAGCAAGACCCTTAAGTAGTCTGTTCTTCACTAAGTAATCTCCTTTAAGATTTGAAAACCTCTTCTAGGGGGTGCAGGTTTCCTCGTGCCCCTATCCCACTGCTTATGCACGTGAAAAGCAACGCACGACAGGTGAATTGCAGGGTTTTTGAGCCTGTTTTACTAAATCGTTATAAAGCCTTGGCCTTACATAAGCCTGTTACAGCATTACTTATGGAGCTGCTCGACCGTGGCATCCCAGCCGGCAACTGACTCAACCGACCGTGGAGCCTTGCCGATGTATCTAGATGTTGGGCGAATCAGACGTCCGGTGCGCTTTTCTTCCAAGATGTGTGCAGACCAACCTGCAGTGCGAGCAGCGGTGAACATCGATGTAAATAAATGTGCAGGAACTTCAGCAAAGTCCAAAATAATCGCAGCCCAGAACTCAACATTTGTTTCTAAAACACGATCTGGTTGGCGCTCTCGCAACTCTTTTAATGCTGCTTTCTCAAGTGCTTCTGCTACTTCATAACGTGGCGCATTTAATTCTCTGGCTGTGCGACGCAATGTGCGTGCGCGTGGATCTTCAGCGCGATAAACACGGTGACCAAATCCCATTAAGCGCTCTTTACGATCTAGTAAATCTTTAATGTATGCCTCTGCATTTCCAGTTTTTTCAACTTCTTCAATCATATGCAGTACACGTGAAGGTGCGCCTCCGTGAAGCGGGCCTGACATTGCACCAATCGCTCCCGATAGTGCAGCGGCTACGTCGGCGCCGGTTGATGCAATAACACGTGAAGTAAATGTCGATGCGTTCATGCCATGCTCTGCAGCAGAAACAAAGTATGCATCGATTGCACGGACATGAAGTGGGTCTGGCTCTCCACGCCAGCGAATCATCATGCGCTCTACAACTGTATGTGCCTTATCAATCTCACTCTCGGGAATTGGTGGAGCAATGACTCCACGTGCAGCTTGCGCTAAATATGAAAGAACCATGACTGATGCACGCGCTAAGTTGCTGCGCGCTTCGGCATCGTCGATATCAAGTAATGGCTTAAAGCCCCATGCTGGTGCCAACATTGAGATCGCAGCTTGAACATCTACGCGAACATCACCCGAATGAACTGGCAATGGAAACTTTTCAGCGTTAGGAAGACCTGGATTAAATTCATCATCAACTAAAAGGCCCCACACGTTTCCAAATGAAACGCGGCCCACAAGCTCTTCAATATCGACGCCGCGATATCTAAGCGCGCCGCCTTCTTTATCGGGTTCAGCAATTTCAGACTCAAAAGCAATAACACCTTCTAGACCGGGCTTGAAATTCTCTGACACGATGGGCTCCTTTTATCTGCGTAGTGCAATGGCCTAATTCTGCACCTACACAAGGGGTGCTGGCGACCATGCTTACCGGGGGATGCACTCACAACGAAAGTGAGGTTCGATACACCTATGGATAATCAGAGTTTTGGACGTGATGAAATCGCTGCAATGCGACGTTCGTATGGCGAACAAGGGCTTACCGCCTTACCTACAGATCCTTTCCGCGCATTCGAAATTTGGCTGCACGAGGCCCATGAAAATCCAATCATCGTTGAAGCAAATGCAATGGTGTTATCCACGCTAGATGCTGATTCACACATCACTACACGCAGTGTCCTGCTAAAAGATATTTCACAGGGCGGCTTTACCTTTTACACCAATTACTCCTCGCGCAAAGCACATTCAATAGGTATGAATCCACAGGTCTCACTTTTGTTTCCTTGGTATGCCATGGAGCGACAAGTTTCAATTAGCGGAGTAGCAGAAAAAACATCGATTCAAGAATCACAGGAGTATTTTTCTAAGCGTCCATGGGCTTCACAAATAGGTGCATGGGCTAGCCACCAATCAGCACCATTAGCATCGCGAGAAGAGTTAGATCAAAGATTTGAAGGCGCCGCACAGAAATGGCCCGAAGGAAGCGTGGTCCCATGTCCAGCACACTGGGGTGGGTATCGCGTTATTCCAATGCAGATTGAATTCTGGCAGGGCCGGCATTCTCGATTACATGACCGACTACGTTATGAAAGAGTTGGAGCGGCAGCTGATTGGGAGATAAGCCGTTACTACCCATAAACTTGGCCAATGAGCGCAGAGATACTTATCCCGTCAGCAATTAAGCCTCACGATGGTCGGTTCGGTTGTGGTCCATCAAAGATTCGTCCAGAAGCATTGGCAGCCCTTGCTGCATCTGGTACTTCGATTCTTGGAACATCGCATCGTCAAAAACCAGTTAAGAATGTAGTCAAACGCGTTCGCGATGGCCTTCATACGCTTTTTAATCTGCCTGATGGTTATGAAGTAATTCTGGGCAATGGTGGCTCAACTGCATTTTGGGATATTGCAACGTTAGGCCTCATCGAAAACCGCTCACAACACCTTGTCTTTGGTGAGTTCTCATCTAAGTTCGCATCTGCCTCAAAAGAGGCGCCATTCCTGGGTGATCCAAGCATTATTAAATCTGAGCCAGGTACACACCCATTGGCAACAGCTGAAGAAGGCATTGATGTTTATGCACTTACACACAATGAAACAAGTACTGGTGTTGCAATGCCAATCATTCGTCCCTCGGCAACAGAGGGCGCACTTGTTTTGGTAGATGCAACGAGTGCTGCAGGTGGATTGCTTGTCAACGCTAAAGAGTTTGATACTTACTACTTTGCACCTCAAAAATCATTTGCATCTGACGGCGGTTTATGGATTGCAATCATGAGCCCTGCGGCAATTGAACGTGTTGAAAAAATTAAAGCCTCTGGACGCTGGATTCCAGCTTTCTTTGATTTAACTATCGCAATTGAAAATTCACGTCTTGATCAAACCTATAACACTCCAGCTTTAGTAACGTTGATGTTGCTAGCTGATCAAATCGAATGGATGAATGCTGGTGGGGGCTTGAGTTTTTCCGCTGGTCGCAGCGCGCAGTCATCGGAAATTTTGTATAGCTGGGCCGAAAAGACTAGTTACACGACGCCATTCGTTACTGATCCAGCAATGCGATCAAAAGTTGTTGGCACTATCAATTTTGATGATGCTATCGATGCGACAAAGATTGCTGCTGCACTTCGTGCCAATGGAATTGTAGATACCGAGCCTTATCGCAAGTTAGGTAAGAACCAACTTCGAATTGGCATGTTCCCCTCGGTAGATCCCAGTGATGTCACAGCGCTAACCCAGTGCATTGATTTTGTTGTGGAATCTCTCTAGTGCCGAAGAGTTTTAAACGCGATCGCTTTTTCTGGATAGTTGCTACACAAACCGCCATTGTTAACTTTTATTTGGGTGGCTTTGGCCCGGCTCAATCACTACTTCGCGCAGATCAGGGAACCTCATTAACTATTGCCGGCTTGCACGGCACAGCAATGGGAGTTGCATCAATTGCGGCTGGCTATGCCAATCCGCGCATGGCACACCGCTTCGGCCGCGAACGTCTGTCATGGATCGGACTTCTTATCTTTTCGATTGGCATGGCGATCTTTGTCGCCTCACCGCCTGTATTTTTAACACTGCCCGCAACACTAATTACTGGCTTTGGAACTTCGATCATCATTAACACAATGCTCACATCGATGTCGCATCACTATGGCAAGGCCGCTGAAGTCGCTATTCCGCAAGCAAATGGCATCGCATCCGTTGGCTTTGTCACGGGAACTGCATTGATCGGCACTATAGCTATTGCATTTCCTAATATGTGGCGCCTTGGTTTGCTGCTTGCACTGCCAGTGGCAATTGCACTATTTATTGTTGGCCGAGACAAGAGCGATGAAGTGCATGTGC
Organism: Candidatus Planktophila sp.; assembly: GCA_049314595.1. Taxonomy (GTDB): domain Bacteria; phylum Actinomycetota; class Actinomycetes; order Nanopelagicales; family Nanopelagicaceae; genus Planktophila. Next base: position 3,985 of record JBMOET010000049.1, read on the forward strand.
CAGATGAATCAGGTCCCCAAAGTGGAAAACTCTCGCGTACTTTTTGGATAGCTTGGGTTGGTTTTGTTGCATGTATTTCAAGTGAGTTTGCAACATCTTTTTGGTCGGCAGCACTTTTGCGAGATCGAGTAGGTTCAACTGCTGCAATTTCAACGGTAGCTATTGTTGCACTTGGCACAGGTATGGGAATCGGTCGTTGGTACGGCGGACTCGTTTTGCATAACCTAAAGCTTGATACCCAACTGCTAACTATTATTGCTATTCAGTTTGTTGGTTTTGCATCCTTCTGGTTATCGCACAATATGTTTATTAGCCTTGCTTCACTATTTACTGTTGGCCTTGGTATATCAATGCAGTTTGCACTGGCATCAATTCGCTTGATTTCATTTAGTGATGGTCGCCCTGATTTGGCAATCGGACGCTCATCCCTTGCCGCTGGTATCGCAATCGCGGTTGCACCCTTCTTGCTAGGCGTATTTGGCGATAACTTCGGAATATCGCGTGCCTACATCATGGTTCCCGTACTAATTGCCATTGCATTTGGTATCGTTAAATTTATACCTTCTCGCCCAGTTCAGGAGTACGTATGAGCTATAAAACTCGCAGACTTGTAACTTTAATTGTGCTCTTTGGTCTAATCGTTATGATTGCGATTGCCGGGCTTTAATACTGCACCAACGCTGATATCTGCTGGCACTTGAACTCTGTTTCGAAACTTAATCCATACAAAAATTGAGACCGCAAGTGAGATTCCACCGCAGACAACTATTGTCAATCGAATTCCGATTAACTCAGTAGTCACACCAATAAGCGGTGAGCCAAAGGGAGTTCCACCCATAAAAATTAATAAGTACAACCCCATAACACGACCCCGGATAGCTGGATCTGTCGTCATCTGCACAATCGAATTTGCCGAAACTAATGTTGTTAGTGCAGTCAGCCCGCAGATTGGAAGCCAGAGAATATATGTTGTGTAATTTGGCAGAATCGAGAGCATCATGATGGAAGCTGAAAACGCCATCCCGCCAAGAATCACAAATCGTGTAGTTCGAAAGCGCTCAAGCCTTGCCGAGGCAATCGCCCCAGTTAAAGAGCCAACCGCAATAAAAGTTCCCATCAAGCCGAAGCTGGCTGGACCTAGACCAAACTCTTGTGTGGCCATAAGTGCATTAAATATTTGGAAGTTAAGACCAAAAGTTGCAAGGGCAAAGACCATGATCATGACTACATAAATATCGGGACGAGCCCTTGCATAGGCAATGCCTTCGCGAATATTGCCGAGAGATTTAGGCTGATCCTTAAGGAAGAACGCCTCTTTATTGAGTTTGATTAAGGCAAAGATTACAAAAAAGTAGGTTGCGCCATTTATCAAAAACGATGGCCCGGTACCAAAAGCGGCGATTAATAAGCCCGACACTGCAGGGCCTATAAGACGTCCCCCGTTGAAATTGGCTGAGTTCAAACTTACGGCATTGGGTAGATCTTCATGGCCAACTAACTCACTGGTAAAAGCTTGGCGAACTGGCGCATCAATAGCCGTTGATATTCCAAGCACGCCAGCTAAAACAAAGACGTGCCACAGTTGCACGGTATGGCTGACGACTAATAACCCCAGAGCAATCGAAGATGCACCACCAACGACATTTGTTGCAATGAGAACTTTACGTTTATCGAGGCGATCAGCGAGCGCCCCTCCATGAAGTGAGAAAAGTAAGACCGGTGCAAATTGAACCGCAGTGACTAGACCTAAATAGGTGCCGTTGTTATTTGTTAGCTCTAATATGAGCCAGTCCTGGGCGATGCGTTGAGCCCAGCCACCAATATTTGAAATCGTATTTGCCGGAAAAAGGATGCGGTAGTTTCGGTGACGAAATGAACGCCAATTACCATCAACTTTTATTGAAATCGCATTACTCTTCTCATATGTCATCAAATATTCGTTCAGTTGTAACCTTAGTAGCAATTGGAACAATCTGCTGGTTGATTGCTGGCGTGGTTGCCTTGGCAATGAATGCAGATGCGAAAGTCATTTGGACGTGTGTTTTTGGTGCCTTATTAGGCGTAACTGGAATTCGCTACTCAATTCGTCGTGCACGAAGAAGCGGAATTTAAGCCTCTAGCGCAGCAGCAATACCGCGCAGTACTCGGCCTAAACGCTCTGCTTCTGGCCCAGCTGGGTGGCGGCCATGGCGCAGACCATTACCAACACGATCTAAAATCTTGATCGTATCTTCAATCATCGCAGCTAAATCATCTGGGTTAAGACGTGAGTTTTCAGCTAATGATGGTGGTGCATCAACGATATGAACTGACATGGCTTGTGGGCCTTTACGACTATCAGCAACACTGAACTCAAGCTTTGTTCCAGGCTTTACAGTTGTGACACCTGCTGGAAGTGATGAAGCGGCCAAGTAAACATCTTCGCCCTCATCATTTGCAATAAAACCAAAACCCTTTTCCAATGAAAACCATTTAACGCGGCCTGTAGGCATAGGGAGGGCTCCTTTAAGATTTTAAGTAGCGATATAGCCGCAGGGGTGCGGGCAGGTGATTAGTTTAACACCAGCGGAGTAAAGGTCGCTTCCGAGTGAGCCCCGCAGCCGTGATCGACTGAGACTACGCGCGCATCTTCAGGCGAAATCGCATTTGCACATACGCCAAAGGTTGAGCGCAACGAGCCAGCAATCGGGATAAAAAAGCCGCATGAATAACAAGGCTTTGGTGCAGATTCAGCCATTGGGGATTTCGGTCCACGGTCACCGTCATACCAGCGCTTGGCCGCTTGATCGCGACCTTCGATAGACATAACGCGAGCACGACCAAATCCAAGTTCAAGGGCCATTGCAGTATCTAACTCTTCATCGGCCGGAAGTGCTTGTGCACCATCAACTAAACGTGTGTCATCCAATGAACTTGGAACTATGTCGCCAACGCCAACATCTCCAGGCAAAATACGATCGCGGTATGGAATCCAATCTGGTGCAATTAATGCATCGGGGCCTGGAAGAACTACGACATCACAGATTGTTGGTTGTGCATCGGCATCAACTTTTGCAACAGTGACACACCAACGCCAACCCTTATACCCTGCCAACTTTGCTTCAAATAAATATGTTGCAACACGATCTTCATCATCGAACTCAACAGATACAAATCCGCCGATTTCTGATGCACCATGAAGCTCATCGATAATCGCTGTGCGGGCAAGGTCGGTTGCATCAAAGGGCGCAGCGCTAGTTGGCGCTGCCTTTGATTTTTTGATTAACGACTTCTTGGCCATGGCCTTAGGGTAAAGCAGAACGCCGTCCTCCTGTTAATCGGAGGACGGCGTTCGGTGCTACTAGTGGGTCTTAGAAGTCCATGTCTCCGCCACCTTGTGGCATTTGCACTGGATTCTTCTCTGGCTTATCGGCAATAACGGCCTCAGTTGTAATGAAGAGGGCTGCGATAGATGCCGCATTTTGTAGTGCTGAACGTGTGACCTTAGCTGGATCAATGATGCCCGCCTTAATCATGTCAACGTACTCACCTGTTGCAGCATTTAGTCCGTGGCCTGATGCTAGGTGACGAACCTTCTCGACAACCACTCCGCCTTCAAGTCCGGCGTTAATTGCAATCTGCTTAAGAGGAGCTTCAATTGCAAACTCAACAATCTTTGCACCCGTTGCTTCATCGCCAGTGAGCGATAACTTCTTAAAGACTGCGGTGCCAGCTTGTAGAAGTGCGACGCCGCCACCGGCGACGATTCCTTCTTCAACAGCAGCTTTGGCGTTGCGAACTGCATCTTCAATACGGTGCTTGCGCTCTTTGAGTTCAACCTCAGTTGCAGCACCTGCCTTGATAACAGCTACGCCACCAGCAAGCTTTGCAAGACGCTCTTGCAACTTCTCGCGGTCATAATCTGAATCGCTCTTCTCAATCTCTGAACGGATCTGAGCAACGCGGCCCTTAATAAGAGCGTCATCGCCAGCGCCTTCAACGATTGTGGTCTCTTCCTTGCTGATAACAACTTTGCGAGCGCGACCCAATAGTTCAAGGCCGGCTTGATCAAGCTTGAGACCAACTTCTTCAGAGATAACCGTTGCGCCAGTAAGGATTGCAATGTCTTGAAGCATCGCCTTACGACGATCTCCAAAGCCAGGTGCCTTTACTGCTGCTGATCGGAAAGTTCCGCGAA
>JBMOET010000050.1:0-8012 GCA_049314595.1 Candidatus Planktophila sp.
AGCAAATGATCTTCCACTTGCGGCAAACCGCTTATTAGCAAAATACCAACTAAGCCAGCATCGGTTACATTCAAAGCTAGTCCGCCGCCGTGAATTGCATGCGTCTCTTCTGGCAAGCCAGTGTCGATATACCAATCCACGTTTTTTTCTTCAGCTAAAACTCTTTCGTGCATCGTAGAATTACCGGTAGCTAAAACAACTCGTGCTTTGCGCGCAATCCATGCATCATCTTTTGGTTGTGCGCCAGGTAGAGATGCATGAAAAACAATCCACTCTTGCAGTCGAACTTCAATTGTAATTGGTAAGGCGCGTTGAATTCCTATTGCTAATGCAATCTGGCCTATCTCAATGGCCTCGGCTTGAGAAAGTGAAGGTAGAACAAGGGTCTTAGCCTCTAAGGCCAGACCTTGGCTTGTAAATCCACCCGTTGTTTGCGCCATGTGGGCAATTGTGCCTTATCTAGTCGCCACATGAACAAGGTAACCTTGCCCAATGATTACTCTTCCAGAGACCGACCTTGTTGTTCATGAATTATGCCTTGGCAGCAATATCTTCGGTTCAAATGCCGACGAGGCCCAATCACATGCGGTGCTAGATGCGTATCGCAATCTAGGCGGTAATTTCATCGATACTGCAGACGCTTACAACCAGTGGGTTGAGGGTCACATAGGCGGAGAGTCTGAAAAGGTAATTGGTTCGTGGCTAAAGAAAGTAGATAACCGCGCAGAGATAGTTATTGCTACCAAGGTATCAAAGATGAATTCTCGACCAGGACTGTCGGCGGCAAATATTTTTGCTGCATGTGAAGAATCACTCAACCGTCTGCAGACTGATTACATCGATCTGTATTACAGCCACGGTGATGACCCTGATGTTCCCATGGAGGAGACGCTTGGTGCTTATGCGCAGTTAATCGCACAGGGAAAGGTGCGCTATATCGCGGCCTCGAACTTTTCACCAGAACGCCTGCGCCTTTCACTAGAAGTCAGCAGAGACAATAACTTGCCGTCATATGTTGCAGTGCAGGAAAAATATAATTTAGTAGATCGTTCGACTTATGAAGGTGAGATGGCCCAGACTGTTGCCGAATTCGGTTTATCTAATATTCCTTTTTATGGAATCGCCCGCGGTTTCTTAAGTGGTAAGTATCGCCCTGGCGTCACTGAGGTTGATTCAAAGCGCGCAGCAGGGGCTCTTGAGTATGCAAACGAGAAAAACTTCGCAGTTTTAGAGGCAATCGACTCAATTGCTAAGGTGCATAACGCCCCAGTTAGTGCGATTGCTCTGGCCTGGCTTCGTGCACAGCCAACAGTCAGCACGCCAATTGCATCTGCTCGCACCGTAGAGCAACTGCATGAAATCATTCAAATCGTTGAGCTTTCACTTGAAGAGTTAGCCAAACTAAGCGCTCTTTCCGCCTAATCGCGCAGCCATAAGTGCTGCAACGTTGAGCCAACGCTTGACCTGATCCTCGGTAAATGGCGTTTCACTGCTTGTCATCACATAGAGCCCCGTAAAGGTTGCGCCGGTAAATTGGTAGAAACCTAATAACTGACGCGCCCCTGGTCCAGTATCAATCTGAGCATTGACAAATACTCGTGAATCTTCAGGTACTACACCCGTTGGAAGCGTGGGCAGTGCGTTAAATGAATAAGGAATCATGGCGCCTGCAGCATCTTTAAAGCCCTTATCAACTGTGCATTGGGCTAAAGCTTTAGCTAGTTCGGCCCTTGCATCTTGAGCTGCAGCAACCGATGAGTACTTAACAACCTCGGTTGAAAGGAAGGCGAATGGGCTGGCCGATTTTGTTACAGCAATTTGGCGGCGCTCTACGCGATCTTTTTCAGATGGATAGACCGAGCTGCATAGATCAAGACTTGGATCATCCAATGTTGTTCCACGAGCCATCGGCAAAACTGTCCACTCCTGGCTGAAATCCGTTGCATTAAAGCCGAGTGCAGATAAAGCTAACTGCTTTGGATCAGTCAGAGATGTGTCTAGTGCAGGCGGTGTGCGATCTAGATTTGTTACGTTAGTAAAGCTCCCACTGGCCGTTGCAATACCCAGAAGAACAAAATTACTGCCGGTAATTCTAATTACCTTCTTTTCTTTATTAAAGTTTAGCGATGCACCTATGCGCAACTTGGCAGCCGTCGAGTTAGCGATCGTTGCCACAGTAGTTGTACCGGTCGTGACAACTGCAGTACCTGCGCCAGCGACAATGCTGAATTTTCCAGTTTGAAGAAATGATGCAACGCATTTTCCTGTGCACTTGATGGCACCTGGTCCATAGACAGCAGGTGCTGCGCTCCACTTACCAGTTTTGCTAGCTTTACTTGCTAAAGCAATACTGCTCTTAATTGTTATATCTCCCGTTAAACCATTGCCCAGGCAGTCAAATACTTGAGCAGTCGTTGAAATCGGATTTGTTGGACTCACTAAAAATGCCGGCGCGGTCTTAGCTGTGCTCTTTTGGGTAATGAAGCCATCTTCATTAACTAGATTGGTCGCACATAAGCCACTACCTGTGTCCTTGGCACCAGTCCACTTCACCGAATACTGGCCATCGACAAGGGCTGCAGTTTCAAAATCCGATGTGACAACTGGGCGACCGCGATCGATTGTGATCTTAACTGCGGGTGTCCATGCGCTCTTATTTCCGGCGATATCAATTGCTCGAATAGATATTGAATAATCACCTTCAGGTAGATCGCGAATATGAACGGTTGGAGGTGCTTTAAAGGGATTTAAAACTGTTGGCGCCCAGTTCTCAGTCACTGATGCAGGAAGATCTGTAACTACGCCATCGATTTGTGCTTGAAAACTCACAATAGCTGTCTCGCCATCTTCGTAGCCATGCGGAATGATTTCAAAATCAGGGTAGCGCCATTGGTTGAGCGCGCCGAGCGTTGGCACTGCTGGCGGCGTTGTATCAGGTATGCGGTTAATGGTTACTGCAGCACCATCGGCAGAAGCAACCGCCGAAATAGAGATATTGCCCGAATACGTCTTTGCAGTTGTATTGGTCAACGAGCCGCTGGTCTTACCTAAAACGTATGTATATGAATCTAAGTTAACCATCCACAGATCGATGCCCAGTGATTGAGTGAACTCTGACTGACTTAAATCTTCAGGATTTGGACTTACTACTGATGCCACCGGTGGTGGATCTAAGCGAAAAATCGCTAGCCCTGCTTCATAATTAACGTTAGGAATCTTGCGGCGGTATTCGACCCAATATGCAGATTTTCCATCACGTAGATAAATTGCTTTTACTCCGTTAGAAAAATCAGATGGGGATAATTTGACTGTTTCACTGAGCCATACTTGTTTGATTTGCGAATCATCTAATAAACCCATGGTCCATTGGTGATACGTGTTAAGAGTTGAATCTGTATCAATATTGCCCATTACATCGATTGCAGAACCGTATTCGATGGCCTGACAATCAACGCCCCAAGGGCCATCCTTTGCACCAGAGTCGCAGCGTAAAAAGTTGGTATGGCCTAAACCAAATGTGTGGCCAAGTTCGTGGGCAATTACAAAGCCCGAATCTGTATCGTGCAGGACCAACATGCCCGAGGTGCTCTTTGCATCGCCCAATGGTGCGCGACCGCTCCATACGCAGCCCGACTTTGGTGAAACAATTACTAAATATCTATTACTAAAATCACTTATACCTAAGCGCTTATAGCCCTCGGACTTTACTAACTTCATAAAATCATCTGAACCCGTGCCGCTGCATGGCATGCGCTGACCAAGTGCAATCGGGGTCGTAAGAACTTTTCCAGATACAAAGTTAATGGTGCGATCCTTAGGATCGCCAACTAAGGTCGTATAAGACTTCCATCGGATGTTTACATCTTTATCAATTACAGCTGCGATTGCCGCTGCATCGGCAGGTGGCTTAATAGCACCTGGCCACGTAACTTCAACAACATCTATCACGCGAGTATCTACGGCAACCGCTGCGCTTAATCCAAGCGAAGAAAAACTGAGAATTAGGACTACAAATATGTGCAACCGTTTTTTCATGTCCATACTTTAGAGGCTCCACGCCGAATCTTCATGTCGTTCTATAACCCACACTAGATACTCAGAAAGCTCGGGCTGTGTGAACCATTTGGCGCCATCGTGGCCGGCCACCATCAGCGCCGTTGCTAGCGCATCGGCCATCGCTCCATCGGGGCCAACTACAGTGGCCGACTTAGCGCCAATTGCAATCATGCCCGTATAGGGATCGCTGATGTGAGCCCCGCGCTCATAAGTACCCGAGGTCGCAATTGCACCGTCGATGATTTCAAATGTCTGCAGGACCTCTAAGCGATTATCAGGATTGACTACACCAATCTTCCATGGCTTTACAGCGCCATCGGCAGTATCGAAATAGCCACCACGCAGTGATAAATCCCCTGCGGCATTTACTTGTACATGCTGGGCACCGGCTGCAATCAACATATCTGCGCACTTATCGGCGGCCCATCCTTTTACTAAACCTGATGGATCAAAGCCGCCGGCAACTGCCCAAGGATCAAAGGCGCCATCACTAATCCACTTTGCTTGCTGGCATAGGTTCCACACTTCACTGACTTCTGCGTCGCAGTTTTCAATATCGATCTCACCACGGCGAAGTTGCGAGATTGTTGAGTCCTCTTTATACGTTGAGAAAACATTATCAATATGTTCGCAATAATCTTTTACATGTCCAACCGCAACCTGCAGTTGGCTCTGACTTATTGTCGCCGATGCACAATCAACAAAAACCACCGTGCCCCATACATGGATTTCTGACTGCACTCGATTCATGGTTGTATCTTACAAACCAGCTTTAGCTAGCGCTCCTTGCAGCGAGATATACCAACCATATGATGTATATGAAGCACCTGACGCACCTTGAATCTTGTCGCCTTGTGCGGCCAATGTCTGCTTCTTCAAAATTGGTAGCGCCATATTTGTGTAGCGATCGTTACGTCCACTGGGTGCTTGCAGGGCAACGGCATCGGTGATGCGACCATCTTTTACAGTTATTTGAACTTGCACGTTGCCATAATTAACAAAGGTCGATGGGCCAGTAAAAACTCCAGTTACACCCTTTGACACAGGTGCTGGCGCGGCAGTTTTTGTAGGTGCAGGCGCTGTAGTTTTAGTAGGTGTGGGTGTTGGGTCAACGGTCTGTGTAGGCGTTGGTGTAACGGTCTTGCGCGGTGTAATCGCTGGATCTGCAGTCTGTGACTGTGCCGGAACCGGATTTGCAGTTGAATTATTTGATGTTGCCGCAGGACTAGCGCTCTTAGTTGTTGCAGCCTTAGTACTTGCTGACTTTGTTGTGGAAGCCTTTGTGGTCGCCTTCTTAGTCGCCCCAGCCTTTGTTGCAACTGGTGTTGGTGTATCCGTTGCAACTGGCGTTGCAGAGTCCACGGCCGCTGGAATCGATGCAGGTGCACCAATCGCCCCTGCGCCGGCTAAGTTCAAAGAGCTCGTCGACGATAACTGAGGCGGAGTAATCGCAAGCACCGCACCAAGGCCACCAATGGTGCCTCCTGCGATCAAAAATGCCCGATTCATATCTACCTCAATTCCAAATCGCTCTAGCGCCAGTTGTACTTACTACCTGTACTTAACTGCACTAACCTGTGAACTTCCTGAACTGTGCCGTAGGCCTATCTGCGAGTTTTATTGGCTATGAAAGGCAAAGGCCTCGTCGTGGAAGCGATTCTTAGGCACACCTAGGTCCTCAGCGGCATCGCGTACGGCGCTGACAAGAGGTTCAGGACCGCAGATATAGATATCGCTATCGGCAAACTGAGGCACTAATCGGCGCATCGCCCGCGAATCCATAGGGTGGTTCTTACGCGAGCCCACTAAATAGTGAATCCGAATCGAGCCCCCGCTATTAAAGGCCATGTAATCCAGCTCGTCTTTGAGCACCAAGTCTTCTTCCTTAGAGGCTCTAAAGATCACGTCCATCTGCACGCCGCCGTTAAATTCATCCATCAGCGCGCGCACCGGTGTAATACCTACGCCGCCGCCGATCAAAACAACATGCGGCCTGGTGCTGCGCCCTGCAGTAAATGCACCGTATGGACCTTCAACAAATACGCGTGTGCCAGGTTTTAGATAAGCCATTGACCGTGAATGATCACCCAAATCTTTAACGGTAATACGCAAGAAGTGTTCGGTAGGCGCTGCCGATAATGAATACGGATGCGACATCAAGAAATGTCCACGCGTTAAAAAGCGCCAGCCAAAGAACTGTCCGCCTTGGGCCGCTAACTTATGTAAGTTGCGTCCCTTCATAATGACAGAGACAACCCCAGGACCTTCTGCAACAATCTTTTCTACTCGCAATCCAAGTCTTGCAGAACGTACCAGTGGAACACCAAATCGCCAGTAAATAATTGAAAAGGCCATCAAGACATATAGCGCAGTCCAATATGCACGGTTTAATGGATGACCAATAAACATCTGGCCATTTAATACTTGATGCATAAATGATGCAGCGATAGCAAAGTAAGTGTAGATATGAATAATCCACCATGTCTCGTAACTCATCTTTGCGCGTGCTTTTTTATACGATGTTACGCCGGCCAAAATCATTAAGACAAAGCCAGCTAACGCCGCCCACATCCAGTCGAAGGTATTGAGCATGCGCCACATTTCGACGTATAAGCGCACATTATCTTGACCGGCAAAAGAGAAGACAATAAATAAAACGTGAAAACCAATTGCAAATAACGAGTATGGCCCCAACTTGCGATGCCACGTTACTAATCGATCATGGCCCACGCCGCGTTCAACCCATGGGATTCGCGCAACTAAGAAGATTCCAACGATTGCACAGTAGGTGCCTACCAGCGCCGATAGTCGTGAAAAAGATGCGATCGAGGAATACAGTGACGTGAAATCACTCTTGCGCACCGTGGTCAGCTGCAGAGCCAACGTAAGTCCTAGACCTCCACCCATTAACAGGGCGGCCCAATCGGTACCGGCGGCGGAGTGCTTATAGATTCGTGTAGGCGCAGTCATGTGCCTATTACACCGCTAAAACCTGTGAAGCACCTGAGCCTTTGTGGTGTGCCACCTCTATTTAAGCTCTGGGTTCAGCGGATCCAACCGCTTCAACTGTGCCTTGGCATTGGCCACCTGCGCCGGAGTTGCATTGGGCAGAGATGCAAGCGCTTGCCAGGTATCGAATGAGTCAAGGAACTTATCGGTGGCCTCTAACAAAATAGTCAAAGCCTCTTTGTCGAACTTGTTATCACGCAAGACCATTCCGACCAATGTCATACGGTCGCGCTCTAAAGGAAACAAATGTCCGGCAGCGATAATCTGTTCTAGGCTGCCGCTCTCTTTGGCAGCCTTAAACCTAGCCGATGCAACTAACGGTGGCATTCCTACAAGAAGTCCGACCACTAAAGAAATTGCAAGTGCGTTTCTAGTCTTAGAAGAAATCTTTGACGCAGGTGCAGATTTGCGACCTTTTACAATAACCGGTGCAACATCAACCTCAGCATTTTCACGAGTATGAATCTCATAACCGATGATGAGCCCGGATAAAACCCAGCCCCAGATTGCAAGACCAATCTGATTGATACTAATAATCGATTGGGCTTGATATGCCACCCACGCACCAGCGATCGCCGCAAAGTATGGATTAAAGACGGTGGTCCGAGCGATTACTTTCCATAATGAAACAACGACCAAGCCAGTAAGTGCGACATAAATAATTAGCAAAGGAAATCCGCCATTGGATGAAAAATCTAAGAAAACATTGTGTGCTGCATCGCTGATTCCATTTGGCCCACTTCGCGTAGTGGCCACCAGGTCACGAGATCTGCGATACCAGTTGCCATAGCTATCCATACCCACACCAAATACTGGATGCTCTGTAGTCATCTTCCATCCAGCACGCCAATAATCACCACGGTTTGCAATTGAGCTTCGGTATAAAAACCCTCCCAATGGGCCTTTATTAAAGGAACCCAGCGCCACTGCGATAAAGCCCACTGCGG
>JBMOET010000051.1:0-7417 GCA_049314595.1 Candidatus Planktophila sp.
TGTGAATTGGGAGAAGCATGTTTAAGAATTCAGCAGAAATCTTTGCCTATATTAAGAAGGAAGACATCAAGTTAGTCGATGTTCGATTTACTGATCTTCCAGGTATTCAGCACCACTTCAACGTTCCAGTTGAATCCTTCGATGAAGCTGTCTTTACTGACGGTTTGATGTTTGATGGATCATCTATTCGTGGTTTCCAGTCAATCCACGAATCAGATATGAAACTTTTGCCAGTTCCAGAGTCTGCATACCTTGATCCATATCGCAAGGAAAAAACGCTCATTATCATTTTCTCGGTTCACAATCCTGGTGATGATTCACCGTACAGCCGTGATCCACGTGGAGTTGTTGCTAAGGCCGTTGACTTCATGCGCGCACAAGGAATTGCCGACACGGCATTTTTTGCACCAGAGGCTGAGTTCTATGTCTTTGATCGCGTTCGCTTTAAGACCGATATCAACACTGCATATCATGAGATTGACTCTTACGAAGGTGCTTGGAATACAGGCATCAAAGAAGATGCAGATGGAACTCCTAACCGTGGTTACCGTACTCGCGTAAAGGGCGGATATTTCCCAGTATCACCAACAGATCAATTTGCCGATCTTCGCGATGAAATGGTTATGCAGCTGGGCAAGGTTGGACTACTTGTTGAGCGCTCACACCATGAAGTTGGAACTGCTGGACAAATGGAGATCAACTATCGCTTCACGGATATTTTGCATGCAGGCGATGACATCATGAAATTTAAGTATGTCATTCGCAATACTGCGTGGCAGGGAGGAAAGACAGCGACCTTTATGCCAAAGCCACTCTTTGGAGATAACGGCTCTGGCATGCACGTACACCAATCATTGTGGAAAAATGGCGAGCCATTATTCTTCGGAGATGGCTACGGTGACTTATCGGAGATGGCTCGTCACTACGTTGGTGGACTTCTCAAGCACGCACCATCATTGCTCGCCTTTACTAACCCAACCGTTAACTCATACCGTCGCTTAGTTCCAGGTTATGAAGCGCCAGTAAACCTTGTTTACTCTGCACGTAACCGCTCGGCTTGTATCCGTATCCCAATTACAGGATCAAATCCAAAGGCAAAGCGTATTGAGTTCCGTTGCCCAGACCCATCATCAAATCCATATCTAGCATTTGCAGCGATGTTGATGGCCGGTCTCGATGGAATCATCAATAAGATCGAACCACCAACCCCAGTTGATAAGGATCTCTACGAATTAACTGGCGATGAAGCCGCTGCAATTTCACAGGTTCCAGGATCACTTGATGAGGTTCTGAACAACCTAGAGCGCGACCATGAGTTCTTGCTCAAGGGCGGCGTATTTACAAAGGATCTCATCGATACATGGATTGATTTCAAGCGCAAGCAAGAGGTTGATTATGTTCGCTTGCGTCCGCATCCAGCTGAGTTCGAACTGTACTTCGATATCTAAAGAGTATTTCCCACAAAGCCCGTCAGAAATGGCGGGCTTTGTGCTTTCCTAACTAGTACATTTGAGTCATGTTTCTTGATCTCTTAATAACAATCTTTTTCTTTTTGGTTGGTTTAGAGATCAAGGCAAGTCTTAAAGATGTGCGAACGACGATAGTGCCGGTTGTGGGTGCTTTGGGCGGAATGATTGTTCCTGCGATCATTTACTTAGTGCTAAATCCCAGCTCCCATGTATGGGCAAGTGCCATGCCAACCGATATCGCCCTAGCCCTCGGCGTCTTGTCTTTACTTGGCAATCGAGTTGACCCACAAGTCAGGATTTTCCTGCTTACTTTAGCTATTGCCGATGATCTCTTTTCACTTATTGTGATGGGCATCTTCTACGGGGATGATCTGGAGCCAATAAAGGCAATTTCCACACTTGTGGCGGCAGCCGTTGGTTTTGTTTTGCCGTTGCGCAAACATCAGTTAAACAAAGTTATCAAGATTCTTTCTCCAGTTTCTACCTACTTTATAGTTCCAGTGATTATCGCCGTGAATATTCCAATGCACATGGATTTCTCGAGCTTTAGCTCGTCGACAACCGTATCTATAGTGATTGCACGATCAATCGGAAAAATAATCGGAATCACAGCCTTTGCTGCTCTTTGTATCAAACTGGGAGGAAAGACCAATATTTCCAATAAGGAGATTTTTGGCATTGCAACTCTTGCTGGAATGGGAATGACTGTTGCTTTGGTTATTGCAGATATAGCCGCAACCAATGAGATTGAACTCAATCAAGTCCGATTAGGTCTTTTTATCTCGGCTCTAATCTCAGGGGTAGCTGGCTACATTTGGCTTAGACGGACTCCTGCAGCGCAATAGATTTTCGCGCTAGAAGAATATGACCAAAAAATCCAATAAGTAGAGCGAAGATGACGCCGATGTTTGAGTACGCCCAAGCACCGTCTTTACCCCCGATGATCCCGAGAAAATAACCCTGCCAGGTTAACCACGAAGCAAAAGTATTGGTGACAAATCCCCATCCGATAATGGTTCCGACGACCATCAGCGCAATAGATTTTCTATTCACTCTTCTATAGATTCCATTGGGATTATAAAGATCACTTTCAGAGTACGGTTTTCTTCGCATAACAACGTCGGCCACGAAGATCGCTGACCAGACCGCGACAGGGACTCCCAATGTGATCAAGAAACCCTGAAATGGCACGAAGAAGTTATCGGCAAACCAAACGATGTAAATCGTACCCACCAACATAATGCACGCATCGATTGAGGCAGCTATGTGGCGTTTAACGGGTAGGCCAATGGATACAAGGGTTAAACCAGATGAATACAGATCTAGAATCGCGCCTCCTGCTAGTCCTAATACCGCTACTAATGCAAAGGGAATTAAGTACCAGGTAGGCAGCAGTGAAGTGAGGGCTCCGATGGGATCCATCGCAATAGCATCACTTAAATCTTTACTACTACCAGAAAGAGCTGCGCCATATATAACAAGAATGATCGGAACAATAGATGCGCCAAAAACAGTCCATCCAACAACGGCTTTGCTAGAGACAGTGCGTGGTAAATAACGCGAATAATCGGCAGCTGAATTAACCCAACCTAAGCCAATGCCAGTGACCCCAAAAATTAAGGCACCGATAAAGCCCTGCATCGAGCCATCTTTGATTGCAGTTACCGCATCCCAATTGACATGATCCAGAGTTAATGCGATGTAGAGAATAGTCATCACGACAGTAACTAGAGTTAACCACTTCTGGATCTTCATAATTACTGCAAAACCAAGTACTCCACCAATTACTGTCAGAGAAACTGCAAAAATGAACCCGACAACCAGCGCAGTGGTGTGTTCGACATGCCCCACACGGGTGAATACGGTGCCCGTTGCAAGTGTTGCCAGTGAAACTAATACAGTCTCCCAACCTACAAAGATCAAGTACGACAAAACCCCTGGCACAATATTTCCTCTAACACCAAAGGCTGCACGCGATAAAATCATGGTTGGAGCATTTGATTTCTTGCCAGCTAGAGAACTAAATCCAACGAGTAGAAATGAAAGTACTGTCCCAATAATCGCTGCCCACGTGGCCTGCTTAAATGAAATCCCAAAACCTAGAAAGAAGGCTCCATACGAGAGTGCTAATAAAGAAACATTGGCTCCGGCCCAAGGCCAAAAAAGTGATCTCGCGGAGCCACTTCTTTCAGTCTCTTGTATCAGATTTGTGCCATTGAGCTCTAATTCAAAAATAGGCATTAGTTACGTCTACTTCTTAAAGCGCTTAATGATAAAAAACAACAGGGTAAGGATAATAATTACACCGCCTGCATTAACCAGTAAATTGCTGCCTTTTTCCTCCGAGATGCCAGCATCTGCTTCTGCAATATCCTCGCTTTGGGCACTTGTAAGCATTGGAGTTTCACCTACCCTAAAACTGTAATCTCCCTCTACTGGATGGCCATCTTCGGAAACTATTCGATAATGCACAGAAACTAAACCAATCACATCTACTGATGTGAGCTTGGTAGAAATCTTCGTTCCATCTACCGTTGAAGTTGGCTCGGAAATCACGCTCCCTTGCTCATCAGTAACAGTGATGGTATTAATCGCAGCTTCACCTAGCGTTTGTAGCTTTCCATCAAATTCAATTGATACTTCAACGGGAGCAGAAATCAAAGTGGCATCTGCCGATGGTGAGCTAGAAACGACATCACCATGAGCAAAGGCCGATGAAGTACTAATTAATGAAAGCAGGACTGCCGCAGATAAAACAAATACTTTTTTGAACAAGATGTGCCCCTTAGTCTAGGAAAAAGTCGAGAAGGAAGTCTTTCGTACCCGGCGTCACCGAATATTTTTCTAAATCAGTAATTCCCTCAGAGGCTAGAAGTTCATCATCGACAAAGAAGTTTCCGGTGCAATCGGTCGAGGGGCGATTAAAGATAATGTAGGCGCAGTCGGCGAGAATCTCTGGGGTACGCCCGGCGCTGGCATCTATGCCGGGAATCATTTGCAGTGCAGCCGTATCGATAACTGTTCGTGGCCACAGCGCATTCACCGCGATGCCATCCCGCTTAAACTCGGCAGCCATTCCAAGAACGCACATGCTCATGCCGTACTTAGCCATTGTGTAGGCCACGTGGTTCTTAAACCAGATGGGCTTCATCGACAGTGGCGGTGAAAGATTTAAAATATGGGGGTTTCTACCGGCTTGGGCCGAGGCTCTTAAGTAAGGAATGGCGGCTTGGGACGTTAAGA
Source organism: Candidatus Planktophila sp. (assembly GCA_049314595.1). Lineage (GTDB taxonomy): Bacteria > Actinomycetota > Actinomycetes > Nanopelagicales > Nanopelagicaceae > Planktophila. The sequence continues at coordinate 4,713 of JBMOET010000051.1, forward strand.
AAGTTCCGCGTACGTTGACATCAAACATGAGATCAAAACGCTTTGCTGGCGTAGCTTCAGTTTTAGTTAAATTGATGGCACTAGCGTTATTTATCAGGATATCGATTCCACCAAAAGTATCTGCGGCTACTTTAATGGCCGCTTCAATCTGATTTTCATCGCGCAGATCGCATTGAATAGGTAACGCAGTTCCTCCTGCAGCGTTGATCTCGGCGGCAGCAGTGTAGATAGTTCCTGGCAACTTTGGATTGGCTTCAGTAGTTTTTGCTGCAATAGCAATTGATGCACCATCGGCAGCGGCGCGAAGTGCGATCGCTAAACCAATACCGCGAGATCCGCCTGTAATGAATATTCGTTTTCCAGCAAGTGTCATGATGAACCTTTCTTTGCCATGAACTTCATGAATGCCCCCATGGCTTCATCTGATTGCAATGCCATTGCAAATATTTCAAACTCTGCGCGCATCACCGCTGCGACGGAATCATGATGGCGTGCCTTCAATAATGCTTTTGTATTAATGATTGCTTGCGGAGGTTGCTCGGCAATTTGTGCTGCAATCTTTGAGGCCGCATTTAGAGCATCACTACTAATTTCAGAAACTAGTCCCATCTCCATTGCGGTCTCTGCTCCGAAGGATTCACCAGTCATAAAGATTCGGGCAGCTCTTTGATATCCAACGAGTGCTGGAAAGAGAAATGTAGAACCAGCCTCTGGCACTAAACCAAGAGATGCAAATGGCATAGAAAAGTTCGCACTAGGTGCGGCAACGACGACATCGCAATGCAACAACATCGTTGTTCCAACTCCAACTGCATTTCCTTTTACTGCGGCAATTAATGGTTTTGGAAAGTTCAAAAGTGCAGCCAGAAATGTTCCAACTTCACTTGAGTCAGATGTGGGTGGATTGTCCATAAAGTCCATAATGTCGTTGCCAGCGGTAAAGTGATCACCTTCACTTGTAATAACTACGGCCCGAACTGCAAAATCCCCTGCCGCCTCGTTTAACCCATGGGCTAGCCCTGCATACATATCTCGTGTGAGGGCGTTCATTTTGGCTGGGCGATTGAAGGAAAGGTAGCGAACCGCCCCTACCTGTGTGTCTAAGATTTCACTCATTCGGGTATCTTAGAGGTGGTTTTACAATAAGTCTTGGTACACAATGGTTACACCACGGAGAGGTGCAAAGCATGGCTAGAGATATAACGATCACGACCAGAGAACTATCCCCTTTTGAACAGTTAGTTCTTCAATTGGTGTGTGAAGGAAAGTCTAATTCGGCGATAGCTGCTCAGACATCACACAGTGAGAAAGTTATTGAAAATACCGTCAGCAGAAGTGCTCAAGTTTTTGGAATTAAATCCGACGGAGATACAAACTTGCGCGTTTTATTAGCGCTAGCTTTTCGTACACACTACGGTGATAAAGCATTTGACCAACTCAATGTTCCTTGTTCACATATGGTTGTTGGTCCAGATGGAAAATCCATGTGTGATCGTCACATCGATTAACTCAGTAATTATTTTACAACGTTTCTGAGGGCTACCCCTCTATCATTTTTCTCACATTTCCTCGAGGGCTACCTCTCGGACTTTGGCATAACCCTTTAATGACATAAGAGTTAACTATGCAGTGCATCTATAAGAGATGTCTAAAAGGGAGAGAATTAAAATGAAACGTACTACTTTTGACAAAATTGTAACCTTCGTTGGTTTTGGTTTGGGAGTTTTTTTACTTATCGCTGCCGGACTTCTTAACTGGGGTGCAACATTTGCAAGCGGAACAGTAGCTTCACAGTTAGAGGCACAACAAATAACAATTCCTGACAGCAACGGAGATCCAGATGCCGATGCTGCAACTGTTGCATTCTTTAAAGAAAATGGAAAATCTGTAATGAGTACAGGCAAGCAAGCTCAGATGTATGCCGATCACTACATTGGTTTCCACTTATCAAAGATGCCAACATATTCAGCAGCAACTGGATTAGCACGTGCTGCAGCAGGAGCGGCAGCAACAGATCCTACAAACGCTGATTTAAAGGCTGCACTAGATAGAGCCAATGCAACTGTTGAGTCAGTATTTAAGGGCGAATCACTTCGTGGAATGCTCCTTAATGCATATGCATTTGGAACGCTTGGAATGATCGCAGCTATCGCTGCAAAGGTGACTTTTGTCGGAGCAATCGTAATGTTCTTATTTGTTTTTGCCGGCCTACGTCATATTCGTCGTACTCCTGAGGATGCGACGATATAACCCTCAACTCTCCGTGAGGGGTTAGAAAAAGCCCCCTAGTTTTATTACTAGGGGGCTTTTTCGTACAGATTTATATTTTGTTAACGATCAAGCTTTCCAGAGATGAAATCCTCCGTCTTTGTATGAGCTGCAGCATCGGTGTATTGCACCGGTGGAGTCTTCATGAAATAGCTTGAAGGCGATAGAAGTGCTCCACCGATCTTCCGATCGAGACCAATCTTTGCGCAACGTAGTGCATCGATGATTACACCTGCCGAGTTAGGTGAATCCCATACCTCTAACTTGTACTCAAGATTTAGCGGAACATCGCCAAATGCGCGGCCTTCGAGGCGAACGTAGGCCCATTTGCGATCATCTAGCCATGGAATGTAATCAGAAGGTCCAATGTGAACATTCTTTGCACCCATGTCATGGTCTAACTGTGATGTAACCGAGTTTGTCTTTGAAATCTTTTT